>CAYPBV010000001.1:0-17492 GCA_964409025.1 uncultured Chitinophagaceae bacterium
GAGCAAAGGACTGAAAATCCTTGTGTCGCCGGTTCGATCCCGGCCCACACCACAGAAAAGACCTCAACGTTTGTTGGGGCTTTTTTTATTTATAAAAGAAAGAAACCCCTCCCCAAAAATCCTTTTCTTTGCAGCGGTTAGTAAGAAAAAAGTATGGCAACAATCGTTCCGTTTAAAGCTCTGCGTCCGCAGGCACAGTATGCAAAACAGGTAGCTTCACGCCCATATGATGTATTAAACAGCACCGAGGCAAGACAGGAAGCACAGGGAAATCCTTATTCATTTCTCCATATTACCAAATCAGAAATTGATTTGCCTGAAGAAACAGATCATTATGCAGCAGCGGTATATGAAAAAGCAAAGGAAAATTTACAAGCCTTTATACAGCGTGATGTTTTGTTCAGGGAAAATAAAGCATGTTATTATATCTATCAGCTTATCATGGATGGCCGCAGCCAAACAGGTTTGGTATGTGGCAGTGCAGTAAAAGATTATGAAAATGATGTGATAAAAAAACACGAGTTCACCCGGCCTGAAAAGGAAAATGACCGCATCAATCATATAAAAACCACCGGAGCTCAAACGGGTAATGTTTTTCTTGCGTACCGTGATGTACCGGAAATGAACACCCTCATCAACAACTGGAAAAAAGATAAAAGTCCCATCTATAATTTTAAAGCGGATGATGATATACAGCATACCATCTGGATTGTTAATGATGATGATGCTATTAAAACCATTTCCACCCTTTTCAAAACAAAAGTACCTGAAACATATATAGCCGATGGTCATCACCGTGCTGCCAGCGCTGCCAAAGTAAAACATGCTTTGGGGAATGATGCTACTGCTGAAAGCATGTACTTTTTAACCACACTTTTTCCTGCAAGTGAGTTACAGATCATAGATTACAATCGTGTAGTTACAGACCTCAATCAACTTACACATCAGCAGCTTTTTGAAAAGCTTGAGGATGATTTTGAATGCACCCTCATTGGTAAAGTACCTTTTAAACCATCAAGGCCACATGAATTTGGCATGTATATAAATGGCAACTGGTATCAGCTTAATGCCAGGCCAGGCACGTATACAACTGACCCCATAGGGGTACTGGATGTTACCATTTTAAGCAATAATATTTTAAGCAAACATTTGGGCATTAAAGACCAGCGTAAAGATAAGCGTATAGATTTTGTGGGTGGTATAAGAGGTTTGGCTGAATTGCAAAAGCGGGTGGATACCGGAGAAATGAAGATTGCGTTCAGTCTGTACCCTGTAACTATGAATCAGTTATTTGCCATTGCTGACAGTGGTAATGTAATGCCCCCAAAAAGCACCTGGTTTGAACCCAAATTACGGGATGGATTACTTACACATTTGATTTACAATGACTCAGAAGCATAGACAACTTTGTGAAGAAAAATGCAATCTTACCGGTGGTTAACAACGATTCTGCAGGATTCATTTACTTTTGAACTAAATATGAAGAAATTACTTTCTTTCAGCAGTATATTTTTTGTGTATTTGCAGTTATATGCACAGGAACCCGATGCAGCACAACTGCATGAAACAGCCAGGCAATTTATGCGCAGTGGCGACTGGACCAATGCTGTACTGGTGCTTAACAAAGCGCTGACCAAAGAACCGGGAAGTTTTGCCATAAAAAAAGACTTAGCGCTCACTTATTATTACCAGCGGGATTTTGCCAATGCCAAAGAAACAATCAAACCATTGCTGGACCGTGAAGATGCTGATGTACAGGTGTTTCAGATTGCCGGTAATATTTACAAGCAACTGGCCGAATCTAAAGATGCCGACAGGTTGTATAAAAAAGCGTTGAAGAAGTATCCCAATGCAGGTGCATTATATGCAGAGTATGGTGAATTATTGTGGTTAGAAAAGGATTTTAACTGCATAAACATGTGGGAGCAGGGTATTCAAAACGATCCTAATTATTCCGGTAATTATTATTACGCAGCACGTCACTATCATTTAACTACAGATAAAGTATGGGCCATTGTATATGGAGAAATTTTTGTAAACATGGAAAGTTATTCCAGCCGTACAGCCGAAATAAAAACCATGCTGCTGGAATCTTACAAAAAATTCTTTTTGATTGACCCCAAAGCCAAGCCTTCAAAAAACGTAAATGAGTTTACCGCTGCTTTTACTGATGTAATGAACCGTAATGCATCGGTTACCAATGCAGGCGTTACCACAGAAACATTAATTATGCTGCGTACCCGTTTTATTCTGGACTGGTATAAACATTATGGAGCTAAAATGCCGTTTCGCCTGTTTGAGCACCAGCGTCAATTATTGCAGGAGGGAATGTTTGAGGCTTATAATCAATGGATTTTTGAAGCGGCTCTTAACCTTGCTTCTTATGACAACTGGACCAAACTCAACGCCGCCCAATATGCTGACTTTACAAGATTTCAAAAGTCAAAACTGTTTAAAGTTCCGGCAAGCCAGTACTATCAAAAAACAAATTAATTCATATCCGCTCTTAAAAGGGCGGATTTTTTATTTCTTTTCTCCCTAACTTTCTCCTTCATTATACAACAGAGCAACCACAAGTGTTCTCTGTTGTTATCAAAAATCAACTGTCTTTATTATGCGTAATTCAAAACGATTGTTTGACTGTATTGATGTTCAATTAAGTCAATTCCCCAAAGAAGATATGTTTGCTGCCAAAGAAGAAGGCGGCATCTGGCGCAAGTACAGTACCAAAGAAGTAAATGAAACGGTAGATAAACTGGCGGCAGGTTTGCATCACCTCGGCATCAGTGGTGGTGATATGAGTGTGGAGAAACGGGATAAAATTGCCGTTATTTCCGGCAACAGACCGGAATGGTTAATGCTTGATTTAGCCGTGCAAAAAGCAGGTGCTGTATTGGTACCTATCTATCCTACACTGGCGGCACCGGAGCTGGAATTTGTATTGAATGATGCATCTGTAAAACTGGTTTTTGTAAGTGATAAAGATTTGTATGATAAAGTACAGAGTGTTCGCAGCAAAACACCTTCAGTATATGCAGTGTTTACGTTTGATTACATACAACCTTCATTGCACTGGAGAGATATTTTGAATAAAGCTACTGAACAGGATTATAAAGAAGTGGAACTGGCTGCAGCTAAAGTAGGTTATGAAGATTTAGTGACCATCATCTATACCTCCGGCACCACCGGCACGCCTAAAGGTGTAATGCTGAGCCATAAAAATATTCTGAGTAATGTAATAGCGAGTACAGAAGTATTTACTGATTTCTGTACGAGTAATGATAAGGCTTTGAGTTTTTTACCGCTCAACCACATATTTGAACGTATGGTTACGTACATCTATCTCTTTAACGGTGTGAGTATTTATTATGCAGAAAGCCTGGATAAAATTGGTGATAATTTAAAAGAAGTACAACCTGCTGTGTTTACTACGGTACCACGCCTGCTGGAAAAAGTGTATGAACGTATCATGGGTAAAGGACAGGAGCTTACCGGAGTTAAACGCAAATTATTTTTCTGGGCAGTTGATGTTGCTTCTAAATATGAAGCAGGTAAGAACCATGGTTTCTTCTACAATCTGCAATTATCCATTGCCAATAAACTCATCTTTAAAAAATGGCGTGAAGGTTTGGGTGGCAAAGTAAAAGCGATTGTAACAGGAGCTGCTGCCTGTCAGGTTCGGCTGCTGCGCATCTTTACTGCCGGTAAAATGGTGATCATGGAAGGTTATGGGTTAACAGAAACTTCACCCGTAATCAGTGTCAATCGCTTTGGTGAAGCCAATCGTCGCTTTGGTACTGTGGGTACAGTGATTGATGGTGTGGATGTAAAGATTGCTGAAGATGGAGAAATCTGCTGCAAAGGTGATAATGTGATGATGGGTTATTACAAACGTCCTGATTTAACGGCAGAGGTAATTGATAAAGATGGCTATTTCCACACAGGTGATATTGGTATGTTTGTCAACAATAAGTTTTTAAAGATTACTGATCGTAAGAAAGAGATCTTTAAAACAAGTGGTGGTAAATATGTAGCACCGCAGCCCATTGAAAACAAAATGAAGGAGAGCAAGTTTATTGAACAGATGATGGTGGTGGGTGCGGAGCGTAAGTTTGCCGGTGCATTAATTGTTCCTGCTGTTGATACATTGAAAGAATGGGCCAAACAAAACAACTTAAGTTTTGGCACGGTACATGATTTAATCCGTCATCCCAAAGTACTGGAGCTATATAAAAATATTGTAGAAGAATTTAATGTACAGTTTAATCATGTGGAGCAGGTGAAGAAATTTGAACTGGTGAGCAATGAATGGACGGTAGATGGTGGTGAACTTACACCCACCCTTAAACTCAAACGCAAAGTGATCATGGAAAAATACAGGGATGCGATTGACAGGATTTATGAGTAACTAATTAATTAAACACCTTAATGACAAGGATATTATTTTTAGTATTTGCTACCGCTTGGTTCACAACGGTTATTGCACAACCAAAATGTGAATTAAAATCTTGCAAAATTGTTTATGAGTATTTTGACGGTATTAATACCGGATACAAAACAATTATTTTCACTGACTCCGGTCTTATTGATAAACAAATAATTGTTTCAAAAATTGACACAACCAAACTACCGCCTGAAGCTAAACCAATGTTTCAATCAGGTCAGGAAAGCAAACAGCTTAAAATTCAAACATACGATTCAGTTTTTTTAATTGACCTGAATTCGATGAAGGGTTATAAGAGTGCGAGGTTGAGTTTAGTTTTGCGGGCTGAAAATCCATTTATTGTAAAAATCGGGACAGATACATTTATGCAAAAACAATGTGATGTATATGATGCCCGAGTTTCAAAAATCTGGTATTGGAAAGGCGTTTATTTGAAAAAGGAAATCGCCTTCAAAGAAGGCATCACTATTTATGAAAGAGCTATCTTGATTGATGAAAATTACTTAATTCAAAAAGATGAGTTTACAATTCCGGAAGGTGTACAATTCTAAAAAATAGGATTGTTATTCCGCAGTACTTGAACTCACATATACTTTTCAAAAAAATTTCTCCTTTATCTAAATGCGAATCTCCCCTTGTTGAAGATATTTATAGTTAACCACGGTAGGGATACTTGCGTGTAAACACGTTATCAATAAAAGAAAACCTCCTTCTTTAGAGTTATGCTACACATTAATCACACAAGCTGTAGTTCATTTAAGTGCAGCTTCATTTGTTAACAATTCAATCACCTGGAGTGATAACATTAAACATAATTGCACTTAAATTAGATAAGCTCACTCAATACCCTTACCTTTGCATCGTTATTTTGAGTGATACAGTCTATCGTAATTGAATCGTATTAATCTGCTACGCATTTCTGCTAAGAGTTAGTTCGTCTTTACCGCCTCGTATTTTCTCAGTATTATTTAACTGTTCAAATAAAAAAAAGAATGAACATTTATGTATCAAACTTAAGTTTCAACGTAACTGATGATGACTTAAGAGGATTTTTTGAAAGCTATGGCGATGTTGCCAGTGCAAAAGTAATTACAGACAAGTTTACCGGAAAGAGCCGTGGATTTGGTTTTGTAGAAATGAACAATGATGAAGCTGCGAAATCAGCCATCAAAGAATTAGATGGTGGTGTGGTTGAAGGCCGTACCATTAAAGTAAATGAAGCAAAGCCCCGTGAAGAGCGTCCCGCACGTTCGTTTAACAAGGGCTACAGCCGTTATTAATCTTAAAGTAAACATCTCAACCGGAGCCATTTCATTATGAAGTGGCTTTTTTGTTTTTACACAATAGGAGATTATTTACATTTGCGGTGCTTGTATGAATTGAAAAATTAGGGTTCTTTGCCACTTTTCATTTTCCTATGGCCCCGTAGTTCAATGGATAGAATAGAAGTTTCCTAAACTTTAGATACAGGTTCGATTCCTGTCGGGGCTACCAAATAAAAAGAGGCTGCTTCAACATATGATGCAGCCTCTTTTTTGCTTTACCTTCGTTACAACTCCGGGTTTTAACTGTACAATAAGAACTAAGGTTAGCAGAAATCGTTCTGTTACTCATTGATGCAGAGGCATACGAATTACAAAATCTTTTCGTTGTAGTTCTATACTTTTTATATGAAGCTGTTATTCCTTATTTTTTCAGGAATTTTATTACTCAACGAGAGCACACCGGCGCAAAACACGCACCTGGGCTTTCGATTTGGTCTTGCCAACTACCAGGGCGATTTACAACAAAGGCGCTTTACCTTTAAACAGGCTGAAATGGTAGGTAGTATGGGCGTACGCTATGATTTGAGTGAACATCTTACTGCACGGGGATTCATCAGCTATGGTACCATCAAAGCAGCTGATGCAAAAAACAAAAGTGAATCCCTGCAGCAACGTAACCTGAGCTTTGAAAGTCGCATTAAAGAACTGGAGCTCAGTATGCAATACTACTTCTTCAGCTTAAATGATAAGTGGTGGACACCCTATGCGTTTACAGGTATCGCTTTCTTTAACTTCAAACCCTATGCATTTGATAATAACAACAACAAAACCTTTTTACAACCATTGAGTACAGAAGGTCAGGGCTTTATTGCGGGCAAAGATGAATACAAACGAACAGTGATTGCAATTCCATTTGGCGTTGGTGCTGAGTACGCATTGAATGAAGATATGCGTATTGGTTTAGAGCTCGGCTACCGAAGAACATTTACTGATTTTATTGACGATGTAAGTACTTCTTATGTTGATGCTGCACAATTATTAAATGCTCGTGGAGCTACTGCTGTTCAAATGGCTTACCGTGGCACAGGTTCGTATCCTCCGGCCGGTTCAGTTCGTGGCAATCCTGACAATAAAGATGGTTATTATTTTGTACAGTTAACCTTTACCATACGACCGTATGTGGATTGGTACAAACGCACATCGGGCATTTCTTCCTTTAAAAAGCAAAAGAGAGTGGGCTGTCCGGGAACGCAATAAATAACCTGCGAAGTAAAAAACTCCGCAGGCATAAAACTTTACTGAATATTTATTTACTATTTCTCTTTAGGTAACTGAATCATGAAGCCGCTATTACCTCCAGCTACTGTTGTAGGTACCTGCCCGCTCCATTTTTGAACTTTAATATATTCAATGTACAAAGGGGTTAAAGACATTTGCTCCTTGCGAATTGCTTCTGCTCTTCCTGCCGCCTGAATGACCGCCTGTGCACTATCGCCCCTTGCCTCAGCAATCTTACGTTCTGCTTCGGCTACTGCTACCTGTCTTCTGTTTTCTGCTACCTGTACTTCCTGGATGGCTGTTGTTTTTGCAACAATGCTTTCAGAAATCTCTGCAGGAGGAATTATGTTTGTACGGAGTTGAGATACATTAAACCATTTAGCAACACGTTTATTGCACTCTTTAACAATATCAGCTTCAAACTCTTCACGATGATTGAAGATGGAATCAACAGTATAACGATTCGCAACATCATTTACACTTCCCACAATCGCATTTTTCAACCAACCCTGTTCCATTTCTCTAACTCCCACACGCAAATTTTGAAACATATCTGCCACATTACCGGCATTAATAGAATAGTTGAATGATGGTTTGATTGTAGCTCTGAAACCACCTTTTGTTACAATATCATTGGCTTCATAATCAATATGCTGCTGATGTATAGGAAATTCAAAAATGCGTGAAATCCATGAGTTGTAAAGCACCCAGCCGGTTACATACTCTGTTTTACCTACGCCTCTATTATCGCCTACATTGCTTACCTTAATACCCACATGCCCTGCATCAATACGCTCCACATCAATAGGGTTAACGGCCGCTATTACAAGTGCAATTACAAGAACTGCCATCGGTTTAAACAAAGCAGTTACTTTAAATCTCCCCTCTTCATTAATGTAAGTTGATTTTTTAAACGCACCGAAGAACAGGCCTGTGATAAACAAGGCCAGAAAAAACACAATTGTTGTAATCATAGTTGTTTATTTTGATTGTAAATAACGAATGAACGAAATCATATGCACTATAAATGCCATAAGCAGCACTAAGCACACAGTTACAAACAGTGCAAAACGAATCCATCCTCCCGTGAGGTCAAAATCCATGAGCCATGATACCAGAAAAAGTTGAGGAGCAGGTGTAGAAGAATTGCAGCAGCCCTTAGAGGGATTGTATTCATTTATTGCATTGCAACTGTTGTTTTACCAACATTTGCTGATGCAAAGATATTATACATTTCAGGTATTTTTCAAGATGAAGAAGCAAAATATTTTTGCACTATGGTAGCTTATATAAATTTGGTGATATGCGGTTTTTTCAATTTTTTATAGTAAAATCTTCTAAGCAGCATAAAATTTGCTACGGAGGTCTTTGCGAAAAATAATTCTATTTCCGGCAGTTGTTCGTTGCTGATTTTTTACTCGCCACGCCGGCCGTCAAAGCAAAACTAGCTTTGTTGTTCTTTTACTCAAGCCGTGACGTTACAAAACTCAATAAGAGCAGAATACGTTGGAATTCAAATCAGGCTGCTTTTGAGCGGAATTTTTCAAACAAAGCCACATTCATTAATACAAGGAGCATACCATAAAAAATATCCTCAACGGGTATATTGTGCATGGGCCATGGCAAAAATGAAAATATACGAAAACCAACATTTTCTGCATCATTATAAGTTACAACGGGTATAGCGGTTAAAAAACCATTCACAACTAAAAAAGGGAGTATGGTTATAAGATAAGAGATTAAAAAAGAGGAAGCGTCAAACCCGGCAAACCATTTTTTAAATAAAAACAACGCACCAATAAACAATGCATTAAAAAGTGCAGTATAAAAAGTGTAATCTTTCCCCCATGTTAATACAGCTATTACAAAAAACGCTTCGCCCATTAAAAGTAAGGTACTGTTGCCCCACTTTCGGCCAATTACATTCGGAAAGTAAGCACGTACACATTCGTAAATAAAAACACAACAATATGGCACAAAGAAAAAAAAGAGTATTTCCTCAACAGGCAATGAGGACAGTTTAAACCCAACAATATGCTCATTACTGAAGCTCCATACACCACTCCTTGTTTTAAACTCATCCCAAACAATAAAAAATATTGCAGGGAACAACATTGCAGAAAAAAGATATTTCCATTTTTTATAAAACGCTACCTTCCTGTCAAAGCTCAGCAGCAAAGGGCCTGCAACAGATGCAGTAAGAATGAAAAAATAAGTGTACTGTAGATTCAACGCAGTTATTTGATATTTGGGTTCAATTGCTTTTCCCTGCGCACTTTTTCCCAATATTTTTTAGCCACCAGCAGCATGCCAAAACTTTCACCATCATGTTTGTCAATGTGCTTATGGTGCATTTTGTGTGCCCAGCGTATGGCACGTACATAAGTACTGTTCCATCTGCTGAATATTTTGAAACGTTGATGGATAATAATATCATGAACTATAAAGTAGGCTACTCCATACATGGCAATACCAGCTCCTATACTTACCACCCAATAAACCTGGTACATTAAGCCCAGCATTATACATAACCAGCTTGGAATTGCAAATATTAAAAAGAATGCATCGTTTTTTTCAAAGAAATGACCACGTGGCTGATGATGATCTTCATGCAGGTACCACAAAAACCCATGCATTACATACTTATGCGTGAGCCATGTAATTCCTTCCATTATAAAAAATACCAGAAAAGCAAGTGCGGTATAAAGAAAGAGACTCATAAAAATGTTCTGAGGATTAAAAAAAATATCAATTGAATTAACAACAAATGTACAGCGAAAAGGTTGTTCTTCTTAAAACGAAATAACCGAAAGATGAGCAGTAAAAAAGCACTGACAAGGAACCAGCTCCAATAGTTTTTAAACGGAATACTCCCATCGCCCAGCCATTGCCAAAAGCCAAGTTTTACAGCTACAGGCTCCATTACCCAATCAAAGAAAGTAGCCAGTAGAGCTCCGTCAAGAACAATGGCCCAAAAACCAACATCATTACGTACGGGCATATCTTCATCCTTCAACCTGTTCCAGATTTTATTTAAAACCAGCTGTACACTCATACCACAGCAATACATAATTATAAACCAGTTTATACCGATGATAAAAGGTACGCCCTGCCACTGCACGCCTAAAGGTGAAAGATACCTGTACTCACCAAACAGCAGCTGATGATTTACTCCAAGCCATTCCGTGAACATCCCCGTTAAAAAACAAATAAGTACAAAAAGCAGGAAATTATTTTTTTTATCCTCCTGTGTCCATAAAACTAAAGCAAAGCTTAGCAGCAGATTCAACGGTGTGAGGGGAATAAAAAAATTTTTATTCACCAGTAATATTCCAAATAATCCTACTGTATGAAAAATTACGGCAATACCAAGAGCTGCCTGTTGTTTCTTTATGTTGCTTAAAGTAATCAATGTATCGTCTTTTTAAAATCCTGTGTAACTAAATTACTTACTATTTCGGCACTTTTAAAACAGAGCGGAATACCTCCGCCAGGATGAACACTCCCACCGCAAAAATATAATCCTCTGATTTGAGACTGAAAATTAGGATGACGCATAAAAGCCGCCATCTTGCTGTTACTGCTTGTACCGTATAACGCACCAAGATAAGAGCCGGTTTTACTTTCAATGGTTATGGGATCTAATATATCTTCTACTTCAATTGCCGAACCAATATCCTCCTTCAGTACCGCAGAAAGTTTTTGAATAACAGATTGCTTTAGTTGCTGCCTGAGTTGCTCCCAATCCTGTTGTGTATGCGCAGGAGCGTTTATGAGTACAAACCAATTTTCTTTTCCTTTGGGGGCCTGACCTGTTTCCATTTTTGATGTAATGTTTACATAAACAGTTGGGTCATTGTACAGTTGCTTACGTCTGAAAATATGGTCAAATTCTGCTTTGTAATTATTTGAAAAGAAAATATTATGCAAATGCAGTTGAGAAAACTCTCTGTTCATTCCCCAATAAAAGATAACACCACTGCAGCTTCGCTCTTGTTTTAACACCTTTGCTGCGAGTAAATCATCTTTCAACAGATTTTTATAGGTGAAATATACATCTGCATTGCTTACTACCACATCCGCAAAATGATTTTCATTATTTACTGTAACACCTCTTACCACTCCACGGTGATGAATGATATGCTGTACTGAACTGTTAAAACGATACTGAACCCCCTTTTTCACTGCTAACTTATATAAGGCATCTGTAATACTTATCATACCACCTTTTGGGTAAAATGTTCCCTCATTTAATTCCAAATGCGGAATTAAACTCATCATTCCGGGTGTTTGATAGGGATTACTGCCGTTATAAGTAGCAAAACGGTTGAAGAGCTGAACGGTATGAGGGTTTATAAATTTTTTCTGATTATATCCGTGCAGTGTGCCGAACAGGTATGGGAGTTGTACATTTTTTAATGCAGAAAAAATTGACGGTTGCAACCATGTCTTCAGCTTGTGCAAAGAATGATTCAGAAAAATAGTGCCTATGGATTTGTAAAGTTTTTCACTTTTTGAAAGATAGTTAATGACAGCACCTTTTTGTTCGCCTAATACACGATGCAGTTCATCATCAAATTGCTGAGCATTTGTATAAGCATTCAAAATATTACCATCATCATAAAAATATCTGCAGGAAACAGGAACATCTTTATATTGAAAATATTCGGCAATGTTTTCACCGGCATCTTCAAATAATCTTTCTACATTTTGGGGCTGTGTAAATAAAGACGGACCTGCATCAAATTTAAAACCATCTTTTTCAATTAATGACAATTTACCTCCGGGGTAACTGTTGCGTTCAAATACAGTAGTTTCAAAACCCTGCAAAGACAATCTTATAGCACTGGCCATGCCTGCAACACCGCTTCCTATAACAATTGCTTTACGCTGATGCATGCTTTACATTATTTTTTTGCATCCACTCTTCAAGTAAGGGAAATGCTATTTTAAACCATTCTGTATATAAATGCGGTGCGTTTTGTAACTCTTCAGCTATATCATTCATGCTTTTGAATTTAACCGCACGCACCTCCTCCTTATTTAACTCCATATTACCTTCATATACACCTACAAAAACATGGTCAAACTCATGTTCTGTTAATCCATTATCAAATGCAGCCCTGTAAGTAAAGTGAAATGCTTTATTAATTGGTGTAACAAAGCCCAGTTCTTCATGCAATCTTCGCAAAGCAGCATCTTTCACATCTTCGCCGGGATTGGGGTGTGAGCAACATGCATTTGTCCAGAGCCCCGGGCTATGATACTTTGTTAAAGCACGCTGCTGCAGTAACATTAATCCATCTTTGTTAAAAAGAAAAATGCTGAAGGCACGGTGAAGCAACGCTTTTTTATGTGCTTCAATTTTTTCCATTGCGCCAATAGCTTCATCCTGTTCATTTACCAATATTACCTGATGCATGGTGTAAAATTATATGACAAATTCAATTGCCCGTTTTATTTTTTAATCACCTAAAAACTTTAACTGTTTTAAAAAGTAACGCCGACTTTAAAAGCCGGCGAAACAAATTGGTTTTTCTGATTATCACTGTTACATGATGTTCAATGAGTTTCGCACACCTGCACGTAACAAAATCATGACTTTACCATAGTTTGGAATGCGCACCCGCTCATTCATGATTTTTGCCGGTTGCAGCTTTTTTATTTTTCTGAAAAGGGACAGATAATATTTATATGCCACGTACACACCAAATCTTGCTTTCATCGGTAACTGTAAGATGCCTTCATAAGCATGATCAAAATCTTTTTGAATATCCGCTTCTATCTCTGCTTTTTGCCGTGGCGTAAAATTAGAGAAGTCAAGATCGGGAAAATAAGTACGACTGAGTGATTGATAGTCTGCTTTTACATCTCTCAAAAAATTTACTTTTTGGAAGGCAGCTCCTAATGATTGGGCGTACGGTTTTAATTTTTCGTAAGCCTTTACATCTCCTTCCAGAAAAACGTACAGACACATTAAGCCCACCACTTCTGCACTTCCATATATGTACTCATTATATAACTGATGATTGTATTGCTTTTTATCAAGATCCATTTCCATACTGTGAAAAAAGGCTTCAATCAAACTGTGGTCAATTTTGTATTCATTTACAGTAAGCTGAAAACTATGAAGTATGGGATTAAGGCTGATACCTCTTTCAATAGCATCATAAGTTTCCTTTTTAAACTGCCGGAGTAATTCATCTTTATCATACCCGTGGAAAGTATCTACAATTTCATCAGCAAATCGTACAAAACCGTAAATGTTATGTATGGGTTGTCTTAACTCACTGTGGAGCAAACGGATGGATGATGAGAAGGAAGTACTGTAGAGCTCCGTGGTAACACGACTGCACATCTGACTTACTTCATGAAACAATTGCATCATACGTTATTATATTTCAACGTTTAAATTCTCTGTTTACCAAGCCTGCTACTACTTCTCCGCTTATTAATGATGGCGGAACGCCCGGCCCCGGCACCGTTAGCTGTCCTGTAAAATACAAATTCTTAACCTTTTTACTTTTACAGGATGGTTTTAAGTTTGCCGTTTGCATTAAAGTATTGGCTAACCCATAAGCATTACCCTTAAATGAGTTATACTCATTTTTAAAATCCGAAACTGAAAAAGATTGTTTGTAAATAATATGTTCCTTTATTTGCTCACCAGTACGTTCTTCAAAACGCTTAACAATTTTTTTAAAATATTGTTCTCTCACATCTTCAGAATCTCCATTTAAATCAGCAGCTACAGGTATAAGAAAAAACATATTTTCACAACCTTCAGGAGCCCCGCTTTTATCTGTTACTGTTGTTACACTCACATAAAACAATGGATCTGTAGGCCATTGCGGATGTGTATAAATTTCAGAGCCGTGTTTTTTAAAATCGGTATCAAAAAAGAGCATATGATGAGGAACTGTTTTGAGCTCTTTATTAATTCCAACGTAATATAACAAACAAGATGGTGCCATTACTCTTTTATTCCAGTAATTCTCAGAATAACTTCTGTAGTTTGGCTCCAGCAGTTTTGTTTCTGTATGATGATAGTCGGCGCTGCTTATTATAACATCAGCGGTGTGCACCTGATGCGCTACCTCAACACCGTAAGCTTTCCCATCTTTCACTGTAATAGCAGAAACATTCTGCTGAAATAAAAACTTCACACCCAGCTCCTCAGCTAAACGATACATGCCATCAACAATACTGTACATTCCACCTTGCGGATACCAGGTTCCCAGCTTTACATCGGCAAAATTCATAAGGCTGTACAATGCAGGTATATGCTGTGGTAATGCACCGAGGAACAAAACAGGAAATTCCATAAGTTCAATTAAACGTTCATCTTTAAAAAATTTACGTACATGCTTACTCATGGAGTTGAAAACATCAAGCCTGAACAATCCTTTTGCCAGTTCAGCATCAAAAAACTCAATTAATGATTGTCCGGGCTTAAAGACCAGTTTATTAATTCCTACCTTGTATTTATAGGCAGCCTCTGCCATAAACGCATCAAGCATTATACCGCTGCCCGGTTCAAGTGTTTCAAACGATGCTTTGAGCTTTTCATAATCAGCTGCTATGTCCAAAACATCCTGTTTAAAATATACACGGTACGAAGGATCAAGACGATGAAGATGGTAATAATCAGAAACTTTTTTTTGAAATTGCTGAAAGTAACGCTCAAACACATCGGGCATCCAGTACCAACTGGGGCCCATATCAAATGTAAATCCATTCACCTCCATTTTACGGGCTCTGCCGCCGGGGAGGGAATGCTTTTCAAGAACTGTTACATCCCATCCTTTTTTGGCAAGGAAAGATGAAACCGAAAGTCCGGAAAAGCCGCTTCCGATAACTATTGCTTTTGGCACAAAAAAATGAAGATGGTTGATTGATTAATTACGACTGATTTGCTCTTTAAGCAATTTACGGGCAAAATGGATACGACTTTTAATGGTACCCAATGGCTCATTTAATGCTTCTGCAATTTCATGATACTTAAATCCCTCAAAATACAACATGAAGGGATTTTTGAATATTTCAGGAAGATTATGAAGCGCATTTTGAATTTCTTTCATTTTGAGGGTACGCTCCGCATCATTAGTAACAGTAGCCTGCTGGTAGTTCAGAAAGAAGTCATTGGGTGTTGAATCAAAGATGGTGTTTTGTTTAACACGACGACGGTAGTTATTAATAAAAATATTGCGCATGATTGTGTACAGCCATGCCTTGATATTGGTGCCTACGTTGTACTTATCCTTGTTAGCCAGTGCACGAAACATTGTCTCCTGCAGAAGGTCTTTGGCAGTTTCATTGTCCCTTGTAAGCGTAAAAGCAAAAGGCTTTAAAAAGTCTGTGTTGTTTACAAGCATTTGATTAAATTCTACAGTTGACATGGCTAATACTGTTTAATTATTGATAGTTCAAATTTAAACATAATTAAGTCATAGTACCAAAAATTTTGTTTAATATTTTTGTAAAAAAATAAAACACTTTAAACCAATAGGTTATATAAAAAGGCAAATTTCAAGTCGTTTAAAACTATTAGTTGTATGCTCAAAATGCCGTTACACAAAAGCTGCACAAGGGTAATTTGGGCTTTTTACTTCAATATCAATCTAATTGTTGATTTCCCTTATAACAAAATGCCCCTTACAAAAGGGGCATTTATGCAAATAAATAGTATAATTTATGTGAGCGTTGACAGAAACTCTTTTACCTCAGGTAAGGATTTAATAAACCGGATGTTTCCACCGGGAACCTTTTTTTCAAACGTAGAAGTGAGTAATCCTGAAATAAGCACAGGAGTTGAAGTAAACTTTAACTTCATATGATTGAGGAACTTTTCAAAATTAAACTCCTTCATTACGGTAGTAAGATGAGTATAGATATAATCAGGCTTTTTTAAATCAACCACAAATTCCAGGTCGCTGATAGGTACATTAGCACCAAGATAAATCGTTTTTACTCCTCTGCTCTTCAACAAATAGTTCATAAACAGCAAGCCCAACTCATGATGCTCGTTTTCCGGCATAAATAAAAGTATAACAGACTTCAATTCAAAAGGAGTTACTATATTTTCAATACCAACTATGATTTTTTGTCGAATAATATTGGTTATGAGGTGTTCCTGGGCCGGATTAATATGATCCGTAAGCCAGAGAATACCAATACGCTCCATAAATGGGAAAATGATATAGGTTATTGCTTTTTCAATTCCACGGGAAAGAATAAAGTTATCGAGAACTTGTTCAAAAGCATCCATATCCAAATCAATCATATGCTGGATAAGATCATTCACAATTCGCTCCTGCTGTGTCTGAGAACCGCTCAATGAAAGAATTTTCTCACGCAATTCTTCATTTTTCATGCGGTTAATGTGTGAAATTTTATACCTGTATTTATTTAGCAATGAGATGTTTAACAGAGTTTTCAATTCCTGATTACTGTAATAACGGATGTTAGTAGCTGTACGCTCGGGTTTTAAAAAGGTGTAACGCTGCTCCCAAATACGTATAGTATGAGCCTTTATTCCGCTTAAATTTTCCAGATCCTTGATAGTGAACTTATTCATTACTACTTATAAACATGTGAAACTTACAAAAGGTTTACAAAATAAAAAAAATAAAATCATTGATTATTACACTTTTATAGCCAGGGGTTCTGCGGAGAATTAAACAAAACAAGAAATTACGGTTAAAGAACATTCCGGTAAATGGAGTATTTACAGGTTCAGGGCTCCCAGATAGGCCATTTTAAGTGTAAAAACCTGTTTTTGGAGTGTTAACTTTTGCGAAGCAAAAGCCTGGGCGTTTTTACTTAAAGAAATGTATAATTCCCGATTTTGAAGAATTTGAAGACAGGCCTCAGGTAACTCTTCATATTTATTATATAGCCAACCATTTTGCTCATTTTCAAAGAGTTCTGCAATGCCGCCTACGTTTGATGCTACCACAGGCTTTCCTGCTGCCATTGCTTCCATTACGGAAACAGGTGTGCCTTCATTTAAAGAAGTTAAAACCACGATATCCAATCCAGCCATCACAAAATCCATGTCTTTTCGCCATGATGTAAATACAACGGGGGCCTCCGGATTGAAAAACTCGCCTGTATGTGTGTAGTTAATTTCTTTGAACTTCAGGAGATTTTCAAGTTTTGGTCTTTCATCACCATCTCCCACAATAAAAAACTTTGGAAATGCTCTCGAATTGAAAAGCAGTGATGCAATAAGCTCAATGAAGGCTACATGATTTTTTACAGGAACAAGCCTGCCAATAATGCCTACCGCATATTGAGATGACTGTACAGCGAACTCGTTTCTGAACTGCATTCTCTTTTGCTCTTTCGATTCCAAAAAAGGTAAAGCATCAATACCCAGCCTGTTAAGAACAATTTTTGAAACCGGAGCAATGTTGTATTGATTGCTTAATTCATCTTTCAAATGCTCATTGATAGCAATTAAGAAAGAAGAATGTTTTGCCAGCCAGCGTTCAGTTTTAATA
>CAYPBV010000001.1:17502-57944 GCA_964409025.1 uncultured Chitinophagaceae bacterium
AGATACCAATGGACTGAAATACGAATGAAAAACATGGCCATGATATGTATGTACAACAACCGGTACATTAAGTTGCCATGCGGCTACTCTTGCCAAAACGCCTGGTTTTGAGCCGTGGGTATGAACAATATGCGGTTTAAATTCTTTAATAACAGATTTGATTTCAAAAAAAGCCCTGAGATCATTAAAGGGTACTATGGAGCGCTTTAAACTGTTGATAATTTTTACTTCAATACCTTTATAACGCTCCAGCAAATAGGAGGCTGACTCTTCACCATGCGCTGGTTCACCTGCTATAAGCAGAACTTCAAATTCGTCTTTTAACAAGTATGCAACTGCAAGTGTATTAACAGCCGGCCCGCCAATGATAAGCCGGTTTAAAACAATTAATAATCTGGGTTTAGGCAAAACTTAAAGTGAAGGATTGAGTAAACGGCCGCTTTGAAGTAATGCATCTACTTCGGCCATAAGGGAAGGTGTATTCAATGCTTGTAAGTGACGGATGTGATGTAAATCGGAACCAATTAAATCAACCAGTTGCTCTTTTACCAGCATGCGTGCTGTTTCCTGCGCTTTTTTTCCGTAGTAACCAAGCAGAGATAAAATATTGATTTGAAGGTAACATCCCTGGTCTTTAAACCGGTGAAAAACATCCGGCTGATTATAATAGCTGTACCGCTCAGGATGTGCGAGCACCGGCTGATAACCATTCAATATTAAATTGAAAATAGTTTCATTTAAATCATTAGGCGGGCTCACAAATGAAATTTCTATCAAGACCCAATTTTTATGTATGGTGAGCAGTTCTTCATTTTTTTCAAGCCGTTCAGCAAACATGTCATCAATAAAATACTCAGCTGCAGTTTTTATTTCTACATCTAACTGCTCTTCTTTTAGCCGCTGTTTTAATAATTGATATGCAGCTGTAATTGTTTCTTTATTGTTAGGATAGAGATCAGGATAGATATGGGGCGTAGTTATAAATTTCTGAAAGCCCATTGCCATCATGCCTTTTATAAGCATAACGGATGTATCCAGATCAGGCGCACCATCATCAATGCCCGGTAGCAGGTGAGAGTGCATATCTGTAAATAAACCACTGTAATTACCTGTAAAAGATACGGGCTTTTCCTTCTTTTTAAATAATCCAAACATCTTTAGAATGGAAGCGACTTTATTTCACTATAAACTTTTTCGATACCTGTATGTAAATCAATTTCTGCTTTCCAGCCCAATGCATTAATTTTTGAGCTATCCATGAGTTTACGTGGCGTACCATCAGGCTTATCTGCGTTAAAAACAAGATCGCCCATATATCCTGTTATGTGTTTAATAATATGAGCCAGTTCGCTAATGGTTACATCTGAACCAAAACCCACATTAACAAACCCTGCCTCATTATAATTCTTCATAAGGAATAAAGAGGCTTCTGCTAAATCATCAACATGTAAAAACTCACGCATGGGTTTGCCGCTTCCCCATATTTCTACCTGAGGGTCGTTATTACGTTTTGCCATAATCATTTTACGTAAAAGAGCTGGCAGCACATGTGAGTTGGTAAGATCATAATTATCATTGGGGCCGTAAAGGTTTGTAGGCATGGCAGATATAAAATTACATCCATACTGGCTGCGGTATGCGTCGCACATTTTTAAACCCGCAATTTTAGCAATAGCATAAGGCTCATTGGTGTGTTCCAACGTACCAGTTAATAAATACTCTTCCTTAATAGGTTGCTGAGCAAATTTTGGATAAATGCATGATGAGCCAAGAAACAATAATTTTGTAACACTGTGCAGGTATGCACTATGAATAACATTGGCTTCTATCATGAGGTTATCATACAAAAACTCAGCCCGGTACGTATTGTTTGCTACTATACCTCCCACTTTAGCTGCAGCCAGAAACACATAATCCGGTTTTTGCTGCTTAAAAAATAATTCTACAGCTTCCTGATTACGTAAATCTAACTCTGCAGATGTGCGTACCAGTATATTTTCATATCCTTGGGCCTGCAGGCTGCGTACTATAGCGCTGCCTACCATACCCCTATGACCGGCTACATAGATTTTTGCATTCTTATTCATTACTCAAATTGATTTTTTCCCTGAAAACCACCATCACGTATATGCTTTTCCTTTTTTATGAGTTCAATATCTGCTATCACCATCTCTTTTACCAGAGCAGATAAATCATACTTGGGCTTCCAGCCAAGTTTTGATTTTGCTTTAGACGGGTCTCCTATTAACAATTCTACTTCTGTAGGGCGATAGTACTTAGGATCTACAGCTACCACTTCAGTTCCTGCAGCTATTTGATATAACGGATTACTGCAGCTTACTGCAAAACCTTTTTCATTTTCTTCACTTCCTTTAAATTCAATTTCAATACCTGCTTCTTTAAATGCCATTCGTACAAACTCACGCACTTCTGTTGTAATGCCTGTTGCAATTACAAAATCTTCAGGTGTTTCCTGCTGCAGCATAAGGTACATTGCTTCTACATAGTCTTTAGCATGCCCCCAGTCTCTTTTTGCATTCAGGTTGCCCAGATAAAGTTTATCCTGAAGGCCCAATGCAATTTTTGCTACCGCACGTGTAATTTTCCTTGTTACAAATGTTTCACCTCTTAGTGGTGATTCATGATTAAATAAAATACCATTACAGGCAAACATATTATATGCTTCACGATAGTTAACTGTAATCCAGTAAGCATACAGCTTGGCCACACCATAGGGAGAACGTGGATAGAACGGAGTTGTTTCTTTTTGAGGCACTTCCTGTACCAAACCATACAACTCAGATGTGGAGGCCTGATAAATCTTTGTCTTTTGAGCAAGACCCAGTAAACGTACGGCTTCCAGTATCCGGAGTGTGCCTATACCATCTGCATTGGCTGTGTACTCCGGTGTATCAAAACTTACTTTTACATGACTCATTGCTCCCAGATTGTAAATTTCATCGGGCTGTACTTCCTGAATAATACGGATGAGATTAGTGCTGTCAGTAAGATCACCGTAATGCAATATAAAATGACGGTTATTTACATGAGGGTCCTCATATAAATGATCAATGCGCTCGGTATTAAACAGCGAACTTCTGCGTTTAATACCATGTACTTCATACCCTTTTTTTAATAAAAACTCGGAGAGATAGGCACCATCTTGTCCGGTAACACCTGTTATTAATGCTTTTTTCATGAATGATGTTTATTTATCCAAAACTCTTTTATTTTAATAAAATACCGTGCGTATAATCTCAGATAACTGGAAGGCATTTTGTTTTCAGAAAGCACACGTTTTAATTCATTATTTATTTTAATGGTGCTTGAAATGCCTTGCGTACTTTTTCCACCCATATTCATGCGTACAAGCATTTTTGGAATATATGCAGATTGCAATGTATACTTTTTAAGATAACGCAGTAATAAATCAAAATCTGCTGCAATATCCAAATCGGTTCGGTAGTAACCGTATAAATCAAACAGTTTTTTATAACAGAAAAAGGTAGGATGAGCCGGCATAAATCCAAACTTAAACAGCCTGGGATGAAAAATAGCTGAAGAATAGTACCGGATAATTTTACCGGGATTATTATCGTTTACAAATCCTACATCACCGTATATACAATCAATATGCGGCTGTGTGTGCATTTTTGCTGCTACTTGCGAAATAATTGAATGATCTGCAAACACATCATCTGCATGCAGGATGCCTACAACATCGCCCGTAGCCAATTTAATTCCTTTGTTAAGTGCATCGTACATTCCGTTGTCTTTTTCTGACACGTATTGATTAATTTCAGATCGGTATTTTTCAATAACTTCTTTAGTACCATCAGTGGAGTCTCCATCAACTATAATGTACTCAATATGTGGATAGTCCTGCCGGAGTACTGATTGGATTGCACGCTCAACAGTAGCAACCCTGTTAAATACAACTGTTATAATGGAGAAAGTTAAAGGCATATCAACGTTCAACAATTATATTTTCCATCACCAGCATATCCATATTGGTTCGGAGGAAACAATCTAATGCTTCAGCAGGAGAGTTTACTATAGGTTCATTTTCGTTAAAAGATGTATTGAGGAGTATAGGCACCCCGGTTTTTTTTCTGAATGCGTCAATTAAAGCATAATATCTTGTTGATACACCAGCATCAACAGATTGAAGCCTGCCAGTTCCATCTACATGTGTTACAGCAGGTATGAGCGACTGCATCTCTTTTTTAATTGGAAAGACTTTTTCCATAAACGGAACCACTTCGCTCAATTCAAAATACTCCGAAACATATTCTTTAAGAATAGAAGGTGCAAAAGGCCGGAAACTTTCCCTGCGTTTGATTTTAGCATTTAATAAATCTTTAGCATCGTTCCGTCGTGGGTCAGCTAAAATAGAACGCCCACCCAATGCTCTTGGACCAAACTCACTTCTTCCGCTAAACCACCCTACCACACCTGCATCAATTAACCGATCGGCTACGTAATCATATAGTTCTGCGTCAGAAAGTTTTTTATATGTAATCCCTTTTTGCTGAAGGATTGTTTCAATTTCATCATTACTGAAATGACTGCCTGTATACGCACTCCATATTGCCGGTTGACGGGGTTGCTTCAACACATGATTGTACATGTACAAAGCGGCACCCATTGAAATACCTGCATCATGGCCTGCACTGGGAATGTATACCTGTTCAAAAGGTGTGTTACGGGTTATTTTTCCGTTTGCTACAGAGTTTTGTGCAACACCACCTGCAATACATACATTTTTTAATCCCGTGCGTTTTTGAAGGTGCGTGAGCAAATGAAAAATCAGTTGTTCGGTTATGCGTTGTACGCTGGCTGCAAAATCTTTATGAAACTGTGTTAACTCTTCTCCCTTTGCCCTTGCCTTACCCAGTTTTTGCTCAAAGTATTCCGTATAAAGTGTTGCTACTACAGGTATATGATCTTTGCCGTAGCTGATGATTCCTTTTTTGGGATTGCGGAAATATTTCAAATTCAGCCTGAACAACCCATCATCTGTAAAATGAAGTAAATCTTTTAACTGCTCCACATACTTTGCTTCACCATACGGTGCTAAACCCATCACTTTATATTCATCGCCATAATGCGGAAAGCCTAACCATTGTGTGCAGGCTGTATAAAAAATACCTGCTGAATGCGGAAAATCAATACTGTCAATTACTTCAATATGATTACCCTTGCCCACACCAATCATGGTGGTTGTAAAATCACCCGACCCATCAATTGATAACAGTGCCGCTTCTTCAAAGGGGGAAGCAAAAAATGCAGAAGCCAAATGACTTCGGTGATGTTCAACATTATGAATCTTGCGCTTCACTAACTGTTTATCAGTATTTTCAATTTGTAAGAATTCATCTTCAAGTGATGCTACTTTTTTTGCATTGCTCAACCGATTTTGAACAGCATCAAATCCACCTCCCGGGTTTTTAAGCAGAAATAATATTTTCCTCCAGAATTTAGCTTTCGGGTCTCGTCCAATTGCTATATGATCTACTTGTTCCAGCGTAACGCCTGCTTCCTGTAAACAAAAAGCTACACTCATTGATGGAAATCCGGCCCAGTGTTTTACACGGCGAAAACGTTCTTCTTCAATTGCTGCTATCATTTTACCATTTACAAAAATGGCAGCGCTGCTATCAGCATGATATGCATTAATTCCCAGTACGGTCATTGTTATTTTTTAGAATTTGGCGCAAATATAGGTTGTGAAACACTATTGATTGGACACCAATAATTTTTGATACTGATTTGACAACTCTTCGATAGAAATATGACTTTGTGCAAAAGTTAAAGCATGCATACAATAAGCATCATATTCCACCTGCTCCATTTGCAGAAAATAATTAACAGCATCAGTTAATGAAGAAGTTAATTGATTTAAGCTCACAGCAAAGCCAGCTCTTTTTTCCTGCAGTTTATAAAACGGAGTAGTGGTGGTAGTGATAACAGGCTTACCGGCACTTAATGCTTCATATAGTGCATGTCCAAAATTTTCGCTTTCACTGGGCATAATAAAAACATGTATTGCCTGTAATGCTTCCGTAAGTTTATCGGGAGCCAGTTCACCTCGATAGGTTACTTCAATGTTTGCAGGCAACTGTTGAATTAACTGTAAACATTCGTTCCAATATTGTTGATCTTTTACAGGACCATAAATGAGCCATGTAACAGATCCATTACATTTTTGTAAAGCTTCTGCAATTGCCTTATGATTTTTCATAGGGCTTATTAGTGCTACAGTACCCAATATTAATTTTCCGGCCCTTTTCTCAAGCACGGGCAGATCCTGAATACGCTTTGGATAATTGCCCGCAACCAGTACGTTTACATTACCCATTTTTTGGCTTATATATTCAGCCTCCTTTTCATCAGTTGCATGCCATATTACTCTTTGATGCAGCTTCAACAATTTTACAGCAGCAAGAAAAGTTTTTTTCTTGAATGCTTTTTGTGCAAGGGCTCCATTATGTAACATGCCTCTTGCAGACCAAATTACACGAGCTGTAGTATGATTTAGTGAATACCAGAGCGGAAGCAGGTTAAAATAAAGTGAGTAGAGTCCATTAATAAATACTGTATGCGGATTTACTGATGTAATCAATGAAAGTAATGCTTTACGCTTACCAAAAGAATAATTCCAGTAATACACTTTTGCTTTTCCCTCCCAACTACTCCATTCATTTACCTTAATACCCTGCAACAATACGCTTTCATTCATTTCATGAGGCTTGCAGATGATATATAAATCATACTGCGTATGAAGGTTGTTTACAAGATTGACCAATGATTGCACAGGCCCACCTGCTTTCCATGCCGGATAAAAATGATCGTAAAAAATAAGAATCCGCTGTTTCAGCATTTACAATTTTAAACGCAGAAATTTATTGGCAGCCCAGTAACAAAAAGCTACGAAAATAATATTCTTAATAAGGGAGTTTAATACCATCAAAATGTCTGTTTCAATTTGCACTGAGTTTAAAAATAAAACAGGAAACCACAAGATTATGGTAGGTCTTTTTTTAACATAGTTCATCAATAATACAATGAGCATGGCAAAAAACAATCCATACAAAAGCATAAAAAAAATACCGCCTTCTACGCCATAATTACCATAGGCTTCACCCATGGGACTGATATTCATACTCACCCCTTCCAGCCTAAATCCTGCAAACCGCTCCATATTGAAATGACCGCCTGCAGTGGGCTTATCCGGCCACATAAAACGAGGTACAAATGTGGCAGCCAATGATAAAAATATTGTTTCGCCCTCAGCAAATGGTGCATGGTTTGGCACATAATCAAGTACTTTACCTACAATCATGCCCTGGTTAAAACGGTTAACGGTGGGAAACAATAGCTCCAAATCATAAAAGCGCTCCGGAGTGCCTAAACGCTCAACAATCAAATTAAAAAAAGCTTCTGTATTGGATTGATCACCTCTGCCCTCTCCCCTCCATGTAATATTTCTGTAATCAGATTTAACGCTTTGCAACAGTAACACGGAAAAGAAACCAACGATAGCTACGGTGTACTTTAACCAGTCCTTTATTTTTTTTTCAAGGAGAATGAGCAAAACAACCAATACAGTTATATACAAAAGCTCACCAAACATACCCTGGGCCAATGCATCAGCTGTAATAACAATTGCACCTCCTGACAGATACCAAATTCGTAAACGGTGATCAGAAAAATAGGTATACAGTGTACCCACATATAACAAAAGACTAAACAGGTAAACAATATATGCCAGTTGCCCTGCTATGAAACTTTTCATTAATGTGGTAACAAATCCAATAATGATTAATAATACACCCAGGTTACCTTTACCCTTAAGATATTGTTTAACGATGGAAATAGCTATTGTAAAACGTTGTGCATAGGAGCGCTGAAATGATGATGGCAACTTCATGCCGATGATCATCAACAATATAGCAGGAAACATAAAACCATAATATACATCGGCACTTACAGACATATCGTATTTCAGTGCCCGAACAAAATAATCATCATTGTAAACATGATATACAAGTGCCGGCATTAATAAACATTGAAAAATGGCAAGCAGTATGGGAATATCCATTATGTTGTAAGACTTGCCTATTGAATCCACAAAATCAATAAGAAAAAAAGTAAACAATGCAATTGAAGCCAGCTCCTCCCACCGCATACCATCATATACAGAAAACAGTGAGGTAACAATAATTGCTATTAATCCAAAAAAAAGTTTCTTTAAGTTCATATTGATTCTTCTATTGCTTTGGCAATATGATTATATGAAAAAGAATCTATAATGTATCGGCTCATTTTTGACATCTGATTTAACTTATCCTTATCGTTTATTAATTCTTCCATGGCTTGCGTTAAAGATGTGGCACTACCTGCTGTGAATATTTTTCCGTTTCCTTTTATTAAATCATTGGCACAGCCGCATTTATTACTAACCAAAACGGGTCTTGAACTGGCCATTGCTTCATTTACACTTAAGCCCCATGTTTCGCCGGGTCCTTTGGACGGTAATACAAAAATATCACACATATGGTAAAGAGCAGGCATTTGCAATTGGTTCTGAAAATCAAGAAACAGAATTCTTTGATCCCCAACTGCTATAGACTTAGCCTGTTTTTCCAGAACACCATTGCCTGCTATTATAAGACGTATTTCCTTATTTGGTATTTGCCGAAAACAATTGATTAATAATAGCGGATCTTTTTTAGGTTCTAATTTACCGGCAAATAAAAAAATAATTGCCTCCTGCGGTATGCCCAGTTCTTGCCTCCATTTGATTCCCTGTTTACTATAAATTCCATTCTTGTCAAAAAAACGATCATTATCAACAGCGTGTGGTGCATAAACCAATGAAATTTCCTTTACACCATGTTTTATAAAATAGTCTTTATTATTTTTCCCAACGTACAAACAAATATCGATACCGGAATAAATCTGAGTTAAAAAAAGTCGACGAGCAATTTTTTTTAACGAAAACCCATTGGGTTCATCCAGCAATGTAGAATCACCCCGAAATAAAATTTTTATTTTCTTTTTAAAGTACCACAAAAGCTGAAGATGACTGTGAAAACTCCATCCAAATACAAGCAGTGCATCCGGCTTGTATTGCTCTACAGATTTAATCAGGTCTTTATTTTTAATTCCATTAAAACTACCGGCACCCGGACTCGAAGATGTATTCACAATGAAAACAGAATCATATCCTTCTGTTAAAGGGATATCCCACCGAAATGATTTGTTAAAATCAGGATCATACACAACTCCTTCTTTTGTTTGTCCCCATGTATAAAAAACTTTTATTTGAATTTTGCTACGTTCTGCAAGCAACCGAAATAATGGTGCATTATATTGTATAGGATGTGATGTAATTACAGCTAATTTTTTCATGTATAGCAATGAAAAATTATATCCCGCTCAGTAAAGATTCTTCAATAACCTTTGCCTGTTGCTCAAGTGAAAATTGCTCAATATGCTTTTGTGCTTTTACACCCATTATACGGGCTACACTTCTGTTTGTAAACCGTTGTAACTGCTGCAACAGATCTGCTTCCTGATGAGCTTCAAATGTAAAACCCGTTTCATTGCTTATAATCAGCTCGGGTGCGCAACCGCAGGCTGTACTTACTATGGCTGGCAATCCGCAGGCCATTGCTTCATTTACGCCGAGCCCCCATGTTTCTGACTTGCTGGGTAACACATATACATCTCCCATTCTATAAACAAAAGGCATAGCAGATTGATTTTGAAATGGTTGAAAATGAATTCTGATATCTGTAGCCGCCAGTTCTCTTAACTGCTCTTCCTGCTCACCACTTCCAAACAAAAGCAATCTGTATTGTGAACCTTTGAGCTTTTGAAATGCATTAATAAGCAACGTAAGGTTTTTAATATCATAAAACTTACCTGCATAGAGAAATACAATATCCGTATCATTAATACCCAGCAACTGCCTTTCTTCTTTTGCTTTTTGCATATGATGCGCTGCCTCTGTTATGAAGCGGCCATTATCAACTGCATGAGGCATAAAATATAATTTACTGTCTTCAACTCCGTAATAATTGAAGTAACGCTTATTCATACTACCTGCATAAAATATACGGCTTACATTGCTGTAAACTAACGAAAGTACTTTACGTTTAAAGAAATTTTTAATCGGATTGCTGTAAGCAGTTTGCAGATGAGAGTCGCCACGAAACCATATTCTGACTTTACTTCCCTTTGTTAACATTAATAATAAATGGCTCCACACACTCCAGCGGTAAATCAAAACAACATCAAATTTCTGTTGTATTAACTTCTTTTTTAGGCCGGGATTGATAATTCCGAAAAATCGATTTGAATCCGGACGTAAAGAGATATTTTTTACAAATTCAAATTCATACCCTTCAAGGAGAGGTATATCCCAGTTTCTTTCCACACCAAAACGTGCATCATAAACAGAAACTTTTGATTGACTCCATGTATAAAAGACCTTAATACTGATGTTACCTCTCTGTTTCAGCAATTTAAAGAGTGGTGCATTGTACTGAATAGGGTGTGTGGTAATGATAGCAAGTTTTTTCACGTAATATTTTACTATGAAATATTAAACTCGTCCTTCTTTGATTTGGACAGAAAACGTCCACGTAAGATTAATTTTACAAAATTCTTAAATGTTTTACTAAATTCCTTTTGATACACTTTCGAAATATTAGATCCATGCGCTACATAAACGAGCAGAGGTTTTTTTATTGGAAGGAGATCAACGTTATTATATTCCTTAAGTCGTGCTTTTAGCCAACCATGATCAGTAAATAAATTATAATCAAGCCAATCAATAGAATTAAAATCAGGAATAGTTACTAAATCTGATCTCAATATATGTGTAGATCCATTTAAAAAACGCATGAGTTTGGGTACGAGCATGAAAAAACTTGTACCTGGTTTATATAAATACCCTTTATGCATATACCAGCCCGGAACTGAATTATTGAGGCTTTCTGATGCCAAGTGCTCAAAGAGATATTTTGAAATCAAATCATCTGCATCAAGCACCATTATATAATCAAACCCCTGTTCTTTTGCTTTTATACTACCCCAGCAAATTTTTCTTGCTTTATCCCACCTGCGTATAACCATTTTTTCAGATTTAAACCGTTGCATTAAATCTTCCTTTGCAGGAATTTCTTCAAAAGATTGGTAACCGAAAGGAAAGGGAACATATTCAATCCTTTCGTCAGTAAATAAATGTGCAGGCTCATCTGTATAAACTACAAAAACCTTAACATAACTGTACGTTTGACGAAGAACAGAAGATACAGTGCGTTTCAATAACTCATTTTCTCTTTCCCAATAAACTGACTGACTCTGAGGGCGAAAAGGAACAATAATGGCAAAACGGGTTTTTTTCACTGCTTATTTCTTTTTGGTAAATAATATTGTTGTGTCTAATTCAGAAGCTGAGTTATAGGGTAAATGCCCTTTAAATATTTTTATTTCCCAACTATCCTCATGAAATAACTGAGGCAAATATTGAGTATAATAATTACGATCAGCATTATCCAGCAGTAAAATGCCATTTACTTTAACCTTGTTAACAGCATGTTTTAGGCAAGATGGTCTGGCACGTCCATCTACAACTACTAAATCAAAATACGCATCAGGAAAACTATCAATTGATTTTACGTATTGCTCAAAACTATAATTTGCATACTCACCCATACATGATAAGTATAAATCAGGATTGTTACATTGTCCTGATTCTATTTGCCTTGGTTGAGGCTCCCGAAGAAGATATTGAACATTATGAAGGTGATATTTGAGTTTTGAAGCTTCTCCGTTTTTAAACCAATCCTTATTATGATCAATTGATATTACAGAATTTACACGTTTGGCAAAAAACAAGGTTGAACTTCCGGAACCATACTCAAATACATTCATTTCTTTATGCAACCATTGCTCCAAAAAATCAATAGCACCAAACGCAAGCCATGGATAATGCGTAAGTAAATTGTCTGCACTTTTTTTTCTTGTTTTCCGCCAAAAGGAAAATCGCATTATATCACTAACAAATACACTCCATTTTCCGTTTATAAGCAGGTATTTTACTGACACATAAGTATAAACAAGAAACTCACTGATGATATTGTGCTTTTTAATCATGTATTGATTACAATAGTTGAGGAATCAGCAAATTTGCTGTTTACTAAACTGTTTTGGGTATAAATAAATAATCATGCCGGCTCATTTGTTCTTTAAATACATAGCCCTGTGATTGCAGATAATTATTTACCTTCTCAAAATTCCTGCACTCAATTAACATGTATTTAAATTTGTAAACACTGTAATCAATTCCTTTCAACACTTCCATTTCTCCACCCTCTACATCGAGTGATAAAAAATCAATAATTAAAGGTGCACCGGCCTCTTTTAACAGTTGATTCAAGGTAACGGCTTTAGCGCCAAACTCAAATACTTTTTCATTTTTGCTCAAATACTGAGCGCCGGTAGCGGCATGTGCATTAATATCTTTTAAATCAGTTTCTACATTAACAGGCGCAGTAAAAAAACCTGAATATTTAATTTTTACAAACTCTTCCTTATAATTAAATGAAACACACGCTGCACAAACTATGTGATTATCTGCATTGCGATTACTAATACATTCAAAATACTTGTTAGGTGATGGTTCAATCAGCAATCCTTTCCATTTAAATTTCCGTTCAAGCAGGTACGTATTACTTTGAGCTATTCCATCATAAGCGCCCAGCTCAATATAATAACCATGATCATAGTTAAGGTACTTGATCATTTGTTTATATAACTCATTCTTTGAGCTGTAATTTATATTGTAAAGTCTTTTTACCATTCTAAAAAGAAAAGGTGGTAAAAGTTCTCTAAATGTTTGTTGTATCATTTATCTCATTAAAATTTTTTGATTATTCTGCTGCAGTAATTGAACTAATAATGCTGTAACAGATTTTGCTGAATACTGCTCAAACACCTCCTTTTTAACCTGTGAAGGAACAAATACTTTTTGAAAAGAAATAAAGTTATGCCATACATGAACCCATTGCTCAGCAATTGAATGTACATCTTGCTCTCCTTCAAATCCCAAAACAACACCTGCATTTGATGTTTGTAATATCTCAATTGCTGTACTCATTTTATGCAATACAGCTAAAATTGGCTTACCGCTCAATACACCCTGATAAGCTTTGCTGGGTGTATAATGAGGCTCAGTACTACCAAGAATAAATACAGCATCCGCAGCTTCCAGATGAATCAAAACATCTAAATAAGGAATACGTTTTGGATACTCAAAAACTACTGATTGCCATAATCCATACTTTGCAGCAAGAGGCTTTATATTAAAACTTAATGGATCATTAGCATGCTTTCCTGTTCCTATAAAATAAAATTCAACATTTACAAATAATTCAGGGCTTGCAGCTACAGCTTTAAAAATTGATTCTAATGGCTCATATGCTTTCGGCAACATGGCGCCGGCATAAACTAATTGTAATTTGCCATTTCGTTCAAACAAATATGGTTTCAAGTTCAGTTCTTTTAAGCGCAGGTGATCCTGTGCTTCTCCACCATAAGGCATTGCTCCAAACACACAGGTGTGTTGTAAATGAGCATTCCGCTCTATTACTTTCTCATAATAACCTTTGGCCACTCCGGTTATAACAGATGCATTGCGAACAGCCCTGGGCTCCATCCACTTTGCAAGCTGTGTGCTGAACCAGTGCCTTGAGAATAATTTTTCTGAACCGGGAAATACATGCACCCATGGGTCAATATAATCAATGCCGTACTTAACACCTGTTTTGCGATGCAAGTAAGGGCCAATTAATGAAACATAAAAAGAAGGGATGGGTATATACACAAAATCAATCCTGAGTTCTTTAACTAGCTCCAACGCTTTTTTTCTTAATTGAAAAAAACCTCTTAACCCTATATCTCCAATAAGGCGTGGTTTTGTTAGAGGCCATGCCTTAACTTTTTCAATATGCTGATCCCCGGGTAACAGTTGAAATAAATTCCAGTCCAGTGCTTCCTCATAATACTTTTCATGCACCGTAAGTATAACAGGTTCCCACCCAAAAGAAGGCAAATGCTGTGCAAACAATCGACTGCGATGTACTGCTGCCAGATTAGATGGCGGATAATGAGGCGATATAATGAGTATTTTTTTCACCCGTACTGTTACCTCAGTTATAAGCTATGTAATGGCATATTTCTGTTTCAGTTCCCTTTGGTGATGCACCTGTTTCAAGAACAAAAATATGCTGATAATACTTTTGTAAAGTATCAAGACAGCGTTTGCCAATTGCAGGCGAATGAATTTCAATCATCAGAAAAGGCTTTTTTTGCGAAAGCATATTTGCAGCTCCTGCAAGCACAAACTCTTCTGCTCCTTCAACATCTATCTTAATAAAATCAGGAGCGGGCACTCCTTTTTCTGCTAATGTGTCCAGTGTAATGGTTTCAACTGTTATTGAAGTAAGCGCTATATCCTCTTTTTGAAAAGAACTGTTTTCCAGTTTACCCATTGTTTCTTCCGGCATCAACTGAAATGTAGCTGTACCATTTGAATCGGAAACCGCATATTGCTTTAAATGGATGGGCAGCGAAGGATTCAGCTCTATGAGTTTCGTAATTTTTTCTGCGTTGGCCGGCATTGGTTCAAACACATATACTTCTTTTGCACCTTTCATAGCCATTACTCCGGCGTAATAACCTTTATAGCCACCAATATCATAGCAGACCCATCCCGCCTGAACATATTGCTGCAAAGCATTGGCAAAATCAATTTCCCATGTACCAATCCACATATATTTATCCTGTGGAAGTTTTACAGGAAACACCAGACCTTTTGCAGGTCCTGCACTGATGGTTGCAATAAATTCTTTACCATGCATATAGCGTTTCATGATAAACGCCTGCACTTGTCTTACTACAGGTATGTATTTTACTTTGCTTCGTATACGTAATGGAATAATGTCGAGTACTTTTTGTATAAAACTTCTTTGATTCATATTGCGTTTGTGATCAGTTGCTTTAGTTGCTGCTCCTGTACAGCCCAGGAAAAGTATTGTTGATAAATAGTTTGCTGCTGTTGTTTATTGATAGTAAAGCCTTGCTTTGCAAACCGCTCTATTTGCTGTGCCCATTGCTCCGGCTCATTCGGTTTTACCAGGTAAACAGCATCCGGAAAGTGTGATGCGATTTCCTGTTGTCCTTTAGTATCTGTAGCCAATACTGCTAATCCTGCGTGCAAGTATTGCAAAATTTTATTGGTAACGGTGGTATTACGACTATCTGGCTCATACTGTTCAATAGCCAGTCCAAGATCATAGGTTGCAATCGCCGGCAACAACTCATCATGCAGTACAAAACCATGAAAAACCAATTGGTGGTTTGAATACTTCCAGTTCGTTCTTAACACTTCTTCGTAACCGGCAGCACATTTGCCAATGATGTGCAACTCTACAGGTGTTTGCACAAATTGCAGTGCAGCAACCAAGGTTTCCAACCCACGTTGCGGACCAACAGTTCTTGAAGTCCATACCATACGAATGGTCGCCGACTTCGATTTTGAAGATGTAACATCTACATCCATAAGTTCTTCATCCGGAAAACTATTGTAAACAACCGTTACTGGTTTTGTAATTTTATATGCATCCTGTAATGCGGATGCCATTGAACGGGATGCTGCTGTGCAAAATACACCATGCTGCAAAGCAAATGCTTCTGTTGCTGCTAATAAATTCACTGCACGGTCGGCCGTTAAGTAATCACGTGAATACCAATCCTCAAAATCAAAACTAACCCGCTTTCCATTTTTTATCAGTTCTCTTCCGGCCCAGAAAGCCGCTTCCAAATGTGCGGAATAATGATTTGCTTTCTCTTCTACCGCTTTCTTAACGAGTAACTCCGGTGCATGACTGATAGCCCATGGAGAACTCATCTTTACTCTCTTTTGCAGTTCGCTGGCAAGCCGCCTGCGGGCACGGTAAAAAAAGCGGGAAACTGAATTTGCTTCTCCGGGTATTAAATTCAAATATGTCTTGTAGTCAATAGCATGTCCTTTCAGCAGTTCTTTATCCCGTTGCAATAAATCAGCAGATTGCCACATCGTTAAGATGGTTACGTTATAGCCAAGCTTCTCATACAAAAAAGCTTCCTTCCATAAACGGGGATTAATGCATACGTGATGATCTGAAAGCAGGCAAACTTTAGTACGAATGATTTCCAACAGGTAAATGGATTTATTTCTCTCTTAACTGATAACGAACAAACCGTGCAGCCTTCCAGCCAAAAACATTTTTGATCAGTTCAATAAATGAACCCCCAAGCAGAGGAACGGAAGCTGCGGTGTTTAACGACTTATATCGTTTATATGCAATTGCTGACAGTATTTTTTGAGCAGGAAACATATCCACAGCAAAGCGTAAATACTGTGATGCAATTGCCTTATTGATCAATGGATGTGCTCCTTTTTGCAACAGGTACTGATGTTTGAGATCGATCGTAAGTAAACTGTTGTGCAAATATTTCCTGTTTTTGTTTTTGCTCAACTGGTTAATACCACCCGGTGTAATATGATAGTAATTATAAACTCCCGGCGTATAAACAATTCCATCACTTGCAAGTATCACTCTTGCAAAAAACTCACCATCATCATCGGGGCATCTGTAGTTACGCCACCTTCCTGCTTTTTCAATTAATGGTTTGGGTACCAGCCAGGAATTGGTTTGAATAAAATTCATATTGCCTTCACCGCCCCACAGCTTAATTAAGAATTCCTGTACACTATTGGTTGAATAGATGAAGGAGGATTGACTCGTATGCTGCGGATGTTTCAATTCTTCTTCATTTGTAAATTGAACATAATTGCATACAGCCAGCTTGGTACCGGAGTCCTGCAAAGCTTTTACCTGTTTTTCAATCTTAGCTGCACTCAGCACATCGCCCGCATCTAAAAACTGTATGAAATCTCCTGATGCATTTTGCAGGCCTCTATTACGTGCAACGGCAGCGCCGGCGTTTGCCTGTTGCAGTACCTGTACTTTACCACCCTCATATTGCCTGGCAACAGCATAACTGTCGTCACTGGAGCCATCATCAATTATAATGATTTCAAGATGAGGATACGTTTGTGCAAGTACAGATTTAAGCGTACGATGCAGTGAAGTACCGCAATTGTAACAAGGTATAATAACAGAAACTTTTTTCACACAACTACAGAGATGGGTGCACTATTGCTTTCCATAGATCATACCAGCCAAAACGGGCCAATTGACATGCTTTTACAGCCTTTCTTAAATTTCCTGTAGTAAAACTGTAACGAAGCAGATTGGTTAAAAATCTTCTCCGGTTTTTATTTTGTATCCACTCTTTTTGCTTAACAGAAAGCGGCAGGTTCAACTGCTGTAAAGCATCCCTTAAGTAATTAAAGTTATTATACAGGTAACTGTATTTATTATTTAACTCCTGTCCCTCATGGATTCTGTAAAAATTAAATGTAAAAGGTAATGACAACACACCTCCTGCTGCAGCCGCTTTGAGGTTAAAATACATATCATTGGCCGGACCATAAACAACCGGGTATCTATCCAGTGATTCAAAAAAACTTCTTCTGATGATTGTTCCTCCGGGACCTATCGTTAAAAACGGACGCTTAAAAAAATGTTCTTCAATGGCCTCAACCGGCTTCCTGAAAAAAGGTTTTTGTTCTTCGCCATGTAATTGCATGCCAAAATTTGCTTCAGGAAATTGCTGCATAGCATGGATACACCGTTCAAATCCATCTTTCAGAATTTTATCATCACTATCCACGTACATTATATATTCACCTGTTGCAAGAGAAGCTGCTTTATTCCGGTTCTTATAATCTCCCAGGTTTTGCTCGTTGATATATACACGAATCCGTGAATCTGCAGCTGCATATTCGTGTGCTATTGCTACGGTTTTATCTTTTGAACCGTCATCCACAATAATCAACTCCCAATTTGTATACGTTGATGCAAGTACACTTTCAATGGCTTCACCAATGTACTGCTCTCTGTTGTAAGAAGTCATAAGAACACTCAGAAACGGGTTCATACAGTTGATACAGTTGCGGTTCGTACAAACAAAACATTACCCATATCCCAACCCTGAGGAATGGCCTCCACAGCTACCTTGAATCCCTGTGATTGCATCCATTGTTTCACTTCATCATATAAAGGAACTCCTTCATAAGTAGCTCTTGTACTTACTTCCATATGAATGGCTTTTACAGTAGGCAAAATAATACGTGATGCTTTGAGCACTTCCAGTTCAAAACCCTGCATATCAAGCCATAAGAGATCAACATGATCCAGTTGCCGGGATGCTGCCCATGTATCGAGTGTTTGTGTAGTAACTTTTATCGTTTGGTTGAAGAAAACATCAGGATGATCTTTTAAGTGCTCTTTAGGTGCAAGTAAAGAACTGGACCCATCAGAAGCACCACTGCTCACATGCATTTGCTGCTGTCCATTTTGATTACTCAAAGCAATGGTGTAACAATGGATTCGTTGAAATTTTCTTGTATTATGTTTCAGCAGTTGATAAATGCCCGGAACCGGTTCAAATGCATGAACAGTGGCACCCCTGTATAAACGGCACATTTCAATGGAATCACCACCTACATGCGCACCGGCATCAATGATTACCGGATTAGACGGCAGGAATTGCCGGATATAATTTTTATTGATAGCTTCACTTCTTACAATCTTCCTGTCAAAGCGCTTTTGTAAAAAGCGTGCTTCAATCTTAAGCTTTAGAAGAATTTTTGCCGTAATCTTATTAATTATCATTTTTATAAAAGAAAAATAGGAAAACTTTTAAACTTACTGAACCGCTGGATTATGCTTTTAAACTTGTTTTTGATTTTATATTTTAACAACCTAAAATTCATACTTGCATTCACTAACTCTTTTTTCACAAAAATTATATCACAGCTTAATTTGAAATATGCTACGTAGCCCTGATTTTCAAGAAAACTGATTACAGCATCATCATTCACCTCAACTGCCAACGCAGATATATTATACCTGTCAAAATCAATCATCTTTAAAATTTCAAATTCAAATCCTTCAGTATCAATAGTAAAAAAATCAATTTTTTGAAGATTCTCTGGTATTATTTGGTGAAATGTCATCAAATCAATTTCTTCAATTTTCTTGTCTCCGCCATGAATTTTTATATTCTCATCAACTCTTGCCAGGTGCTCTACATTGGATTCATCATATATACAACTCAACATTTCACCATACCCTTCTACGCAAAGAAATTTTACTTTTCCTGAGGTATTACCCACACATACATTAAAATTTTTAGAAGAACGATACTTTTGCAGAAGCTTATAAACGTTTGGGTTGGGTTCAACACAGAATCCATTAAATCCTCTGTATTTTTCAAAAAAATAACTGTTACTAAAAGTAATACCATCATAAGCACCAATATCAACAAAAACACCGTTTCTCTTCCTGTTAAAAACAACCTGATCAACAAATGTATCTTGTCCGTATTGAGATTGATAGTTCATATATCTTATATTATCTAAAACCCCGTTTAATTCCCAGCTTTCCATACACCTTATCCTCAACTTTTTGTTTTGCAAGTTGAAGTTTATGCATATTCGTTTTGATAAAGGAGGAGGCTACAGGCGGTTTTGTTCTCATATCTGCAAGCACAAAATCAAAAAAAGCTTCCAGGTTTTCCTGTGTCATTTCCTGCGGAATCCGGTTTTCATGAAACCATGGTTGCATCGCCATTTTCATATATTGTTCTTCATCATTATCCAACTCTATTATTCGTTCAATTGCTTCGTCAAATGAAAAGAACTGGTTGACATGAACAAAACTATTTGTATTAAAATCCCGCCCCACCTGTTCATTTCCCCAATACAAAGGAATACTGTTTACCAGCATTGGTTCAATTAATTTTTCGGTTGTATAACCGGGATGTGTAGAGTTTTCAAAGGAGAGAACAAATTTATAGTCCTGTATAAACCTGCGCTTGTCTGCTACTGGGCCGCCCACATTATTTAAAAACCTGCCGCCAGAATCAACCTGTTTATATTTAGACAAAAGTTTAAAAAATTCAATACGTTCCTTTGCATTGGCATTACTCACCACCATACAGGCAAACTTTTTTTTATTCAAAAAAAGCTCTGGTAATTTTGGTTGCACCAACAAAGAAGTATTCCACGCTGCCCAGATGGGCCAGCGCTTATGACGTGGATTATTGTTATAAAAATCAGAGTCCAGTACATAGTCTGCAATATTCCAGTTAGCACGTACATTTTCCCAGCCTAAAAACACACGGTGGCATGTATGTTTCAAATACGCACGTTTACTGCCATGATAAAAATTAGTAAAGAAAAACAACTCAGGCTCTTCAGAAAGTTCAACCCGGTATTTCTTTTCAAGAATACGTGTAAAGTAGTTGTCTGCGGGATTAAAATCTTTCCAGAAATAATCAAAATTTATCTTAAGAACAGGTTTCAACTTTTAGAATAAATTATACTTTTAAAAAGTCGAAGAGGTTTTCGCAAAAAGGGTTTTAAGGCTATACCAATTGCAAAAAGTAAAAACTGACGGTTGTGCAGCAACTTCATTTTTATTCCCTGAATACCTGTTTTTTGCTCAGCAGCAAATTGCAGGCTGCCGGGTACAAAGGTGGTTAGCTGCCTATATATCATTTTACAAACCTGTACAGGGTTTCCTGTTTCTTTTCGCACCTGCATTTCACATTGATGCAATAACTGGAAATACGCTATTCGTGCCATTTGCTTTTTGAAACTTACTTTTTCAAGATTAGCTTTTTGATTTTCAGTAAACTTCGTAAAATGCAAATACAATTTGTTAAACATCGGAATTTGAACTCCTTTATTGCCGCTGAAAAGGGAATTTTCAAGTACCCGGTAGTTATATAATGGCTTTTTTAAAAGGAATACCTTTGCAGCAAATTGAGCATACTGCAGGTTGAACAGTAAATCTTCCCAGATATTCATATCCTCCTCAAAATACAAGCGGTTATGTTGAATGATTGATGCTTTAAAAAGTTTATTCCAGTTAGCATTGTCATAATAAAACCGCATTAAACCTTCAATAAATAATGGTCGGTTTGAAGCAATATCAAACACTTCATCATAAAGATGTAATCTAATTTTTTTTGAGCCATCATTAAAAATCATAGTTACATTGGATACCACCCAATCACAATCATGTTGTTTCATTGCATTGTAAAGTTCATCCAGCATAGTAGGTTCCATAAAATCATCTGCATCACAAAATGATATAAAGTCACCAGTTGCCTTTTGTAAACCAAAATTTCTTGCTGTACTTACTCCCTTATTTTCGCTATGGAACACTTTAATACGGCTGTCTATTTCTGATATGGAATCCAAAATTTCAACACTATTATCAGTAGATCCATCATTAACAACAATTACCTCAACATTTGTATATGTTTGCTTCTGTACAGATTCAATGCATTGTTGCAGATAAGGAGCAGCATTGAATGCAGGAATGATTACAGAAATTTTGGGTAATGACATTAAAAGGTAAAGTGGTTTAAAAAGCCGGTTTAAAAAACAGAATTATGTATGAACAACGCATTACCTAAACCATTCCCCCGTTTCCAATCATGATAATCTAACTGATATAATCCAAAGAAGTAGTAGTTCTTATCAGCAAGATACTCTGTTAATTCTGCCAGGTATGTATTACGCTTATTCGTGTTTTGAAAGCCCACTTCACAATACACAAATGCAATCTTTCCACTTTGCAACATTTCAGAAGCGCCTTTTAGAACATTAATTTCAAAGCCTTCTGTATCAATTTTAAGCAAATCAATTTTACTGATATTGCGGGTTTTGCAAAATGCGTCGAGGGTATTTACGGAAATTGTTTCTTCTCTGGCACCTGAACTATTGTTCATTACATCATCTCTTAAAGAATTTAAAACGGTCATATCATCATCAAACAGACGAATAGTTTTTGTGCCTGCTTCATCACCCAATGCCTGGTTCACCAAGATACAATTTTGATCATTTACTGCATTTGCTTTCAGCTTCTGAAATGTAGATTGAACGGGTTCAAAACAATAAATAGTTGCTTTGGGCAGATGATGGCGAAACCAGTTCCTCGTTTGCCCAGTATTAGCACCCACATCAAATAAAACATTCAATGACGGATAGTTGATTTTAGTTGCAATATCAACAAACAGATCAGCGCCTACCGGGAGATTACTTTGTTTATGAAACCAATAACCTGTAAGCGCCGTAAGTATATGCTTAATTGTATTCACTTTTTTTGACAGGTATTTATATATATGGATTTTTATGAATTTCCGGAATTTGAAAACCGGCCTGTACAAGTTCCCGGGTGAGTTGTTCGCCCGGTGTTTCTTTAAAAATTATTACACTCACCATATTGGGTTGATGATACTGAGGAAGCTTTCTGCACAGTTCATTTCCTGCATTAATAGCGTTACTGATTTTATCAAATAGCAGATTACCCTGTTTTGCTTCCTCAAACTCGCAACCCTGTTCATAAACATCATTGAAGCCTTTCCATGCCAGAGAGGCCAGTCCCATGCCATGAACCAATTTTTCTATTTCACGAACTGAAACAGCATATAAATAATTTCCGGCTTCTTCAAACGAATGATTGAGTTTGCTTACTTCAGGCACATAGGGCTGAAATGCTTTACCTGTGAGTTTTGCCACTACTAAACGCAAAGCATCCTGCAAATAGGATTTACTTTTTACACCGTTTACAATTAAACGTTCTGCCGGCTCAATCATTACTACTGCAGTTTTACTAACACGAATCATTTCATAGAGGGCAAGATAGGGTCTTGGAAAATGATGAAACGCTTCTTTGCAAAATACAACATCAAAGCTGTTATCCGCAAAACTCAACCGTTCTGCATTTTCAACTCCATACTTTTCAATATATCCCTTTTCTTTGCTGATTCTTAACATATTTTCACCTATATCAGTAGGAAAAACAGATGCAAGCTTAAAAATATTTTTTAGTCTTATAGCATCAAGTCCGTAGCGGCCATCTCCAACCGTTAACCAGGAGGCAGTTTTATAATGTATTGCAAAGGGTGTAAGTGTTTCATACATTCGCTTATGACGCCAGTAATCAGTGGTTGTTTCATCAAACCATGTTTGGTGCACTTTTGTTCTTTCACCGGTAAACATGGCTTCATCCATGTATTTTTTCTGAAGTTCTGCCAGATGATCTATCTTATTCATTATTTCTTGAAAAAATTTTTAAGAATCCTTATTGGCCGCAAAACTGCAGCGCCTATTTGAAACTCTATTTGCTTTTTTAGTTCAAAAACAGCAGCATGTTTAATAAACTCATTATTCATAAATACACGTTTTACGTCTTCATTAAGCCTGATAAATTGTTGTTCATCTACAAAAAATTCAGTTTGCGCCAATGAAAAAAACGATGCTTCTCCTTCAACCGGTTTTATATCAAACAATATATTATTTTCAAAAGGATAGCACGAAACTGCATATTTCTTTATAGCTGCTTTTGTTTTTTTGGATGAAATCAGATAAGGTGTATGCACAGATGCTATAGGTTTGGTACCATTTAAATCAAAGGTTACCTCAATACTGTGATTACACCATTTGTTATATATTGAACCTTCCATTTCAAAATACCCGTCATAAATACTAAATGCACTGCTTAATGTTGAGAATTTAAACTGCCGGGCCCCTAAAAGTAAAGGCGTTTGAAATACCGATTGATGCTCAGTTAAGTGCTGCCCTGAATCACCAAAGTTGGTAGAAAGACCAATGCGTGGATACACAAAGTAAAGCTTGTGTGCAATAAGATAACTATAAAACAATTTTTTCCATGAAGAAGCATCCGGCCATTGCTGAACGGTTAAAGGTAAATACTGCTGTTGCATACCTGCTGCATCTTCATGTACATACGTGCGAAATTTCAACCATTGTTCCTTTGTCCACATTTGCCCCCATGAGCAGGGAACCTGCATAAAGTAATTATCAAAACCATCATCTACAGGTTCAAAAGGACAAATTGCCGTTTCATTAAATACAGGATTGTACAAGGCTATACCTGCCACATCATTATCCTGTTTATAAAAGTTATATGCCTGTTGTGCATATTGATAAAACTCAGGTGAAACCATTAAGTCATCCTCCAGAACAATTACCGCATCAAAACGTTTGCTCATATCACCGCAGGACAGGATATGATTCTTTAATCCCATTTTTTGAGTGTGTGCCACCACTTCTTTTGAACCAAACTTCCATTCAAATGCACGGGCAATTTTTTGACAATGATCACTACCAGAATAATCAATACTAATTATCAAAGAAATATTTTGATAAGAAAGGTAGTTTGCCTTTTGTAAAGACAGCAGTAACCGCTCCATTGACTGCGGCCGGTTGTACGCTGCAACAACTATTGAAATATCAGCCTGCATTTTTTTTCAATGATTGTATCAGATGTTTTCCGGTGAGCAATACAAATCCCGGACTTAATGTATGAATCAACACATCGCAAAACAAAGGAAGTGCTCTGGCATATTGCTTTTGCTCAATGAGGTAACGACAATACCAGCCCAGCTTTTCATACATGCGTTTTAGCGGCATGTGCTTGGAAAAATTGGTTTTAAAGATGGATTTCCATTGTACCCAGAATACCTCATCTATTTTATTTGCACTGAAACCACCGGCATGATAATTGGCAATTGTAACAGGAATGTACTCTTTGCGTATTTTTTCATTACAGAAAAACCGGATGTTCAGCTCATGATCACTTGCAATCTTAAATTGCAATTGATATCCGCCATACTGCTCAAATAATGAGCGGCGGTAAAAGATACGCTGATGATTAATGTTTCTTAAAAACAATACCTGCGGTGTGCAAATTCCTTCTTCCACCTGACCGTCAGGAACCCATTGGACATTTCCGTAAACTATATCTGCATCCGGTTTAAGATATATTGCAACTTCGTTTAATACTTCAGCATGATGAAAGGAATCATCACAACCCATAAAATAAACCCAATCACCTTTGGCCTGCTTTATGCCAAAATTCATAGCATCATAAATTCCTTCATCTGCTTGCGAAAACCAACGGATACAATCACTTTTCTCCATCATTTGTTTTGCAATAGCTGCAGTATTATCTGATGACAGTGCATCAAGAAGCAGTACTTCATAAGATGAAAAACTTTGCTGCTTTAGTTGATCCAAAGCGGATTGCAAATACTTTTCCGCATTAAAAAGCGGCATTATAATGGAAATAAGTACGGAATTTTTCTGCATCAAATACTCATGAAAGTGCAAACTCTTTATTTGCTTTCTCAATTAAATAAGGCTGTAACTGCAGCCACAGTTGCTGGCCGTGCACGTGATCATATGATGCGCTGTTGTAAAATTCTTCTGCCTGCTGATGTACTTTGTCTGTTTCAACAAGATCACAATTGCTGAATGCTGAGCTGTGAATTTCATCAAGCAGCCATTCTTTCCAAACTCCGGCCAGCCACTCACCCATTGGACTGTTCCAGCCAGATTTGAGTTTTGTTTGCAATACAGGCTGTGGTACAATTCCTTTGGCTGCTTCTCTTACGATTGCCTTTGAAAAACCATTACGTACTCGATAGGAATTGGGCAGGGTAAATGCAAACGCTACAATTCTGTAATCAAGAAATGGCATTCGTACTTCTACTCCTGCATGCATGGAGTATTTATCATAATTGCGTAGCAATGTTGGCAATATGCCACTGAACGTTGAGTGAAACAATTGATTACGGTAATGCTTTTCATTTTCAAAAAAAGATAACGGATTTCTTTTCTTTATTGTTTGAAGTAACTCTCCCTTAAAATGTGGCAGTACTTCATTCATTGGTATATTTTCTTTTTGGCCATACATTTTACGAATGGTATTTAATGTATTACGCATTTTAAAAATGTTGGGGAAATCGTCTTTCAACTTTTTGTCCATATCAAAAGGATAGCCCCCAAACAACTCATCGCCTCCATGACCATCCAGTGTTACAACAATTCCATTTTTGCGAAATCCTGCATAGGACTGAAAAAAAGTAACGGGAGCTGTTAAGTAAATTTCTTCAAAATCATAAACAGCTTTTAATATCTGATCAGGATGCAAATCTGTTTGCACTACCACTTTTACAGCATTTACGCCTGCATGAGACGCCACTTGCAGTGCAGCAGCCGTTTCATCCAGCGCAGACCCGGGAAAACTGGCAACCAATGCAGTGTAATCTCCACTCCTGCCGTATCCCATTTTGCCAAGAGTTGATACTACAAAACCTGAATCTATACCACCGCTTAAGGCTGAACCAACAGGCACATCACTCCGCATTCTCAGTTTACAGGATGATTCAAAAAGCTCCCGAAACTGTTCTACTGCTTCATCAAAATTTTTATGAGCCGGTGTCTGGTGCAACAATTGTTCAGGAAAATAGTAACGATGAATCTCAAGCCTTCCTTTTTTATAAGTTCCATAGCACCCTGCCGGAAATTTAAAAATATTTTTTATAAGTGTTTCAGGTTTGCGTTCGTTATCAAACGGATTGGCAACAGCATAGCGGATAAAATCATGATCATATACAAACTCATCCAGACAGGAATGCAGACCTTTCATTTCTGAAGCAAATGCAAACTGCTCTCCCTTGTAAATATAGTAAAGCGGTTTCTTTCCCAGTCTGTCTCTGCTCATAAACAAAGATTGTTCCAGTGCATCATAGATTACAAATGCCCACATACCGTTTAACCTGGATAATGCAGCCGGGCCATCCAGTATCATGAGTTTTAATAAAACTTCTGTATCTGATGCTGTTACAAATTGTACACCTTTTTTCTGCAGTTCTTCACGGAGTTCAATGTAATTGTATATTTCCCCGTTAAATACAATATGATAGCGATTGTCAAAAGTCATTGGTTGATTGGAGCGGCTATCAGTATCAATAATTGCCAATCGCCTGTGACCAAGTTTTACACTGCCGTCATTATTTTCCCAAACACCAAATCCATCCGGACCACGATGTTTTATTTTATCAAGCTGCAGTTGAAAATCTTTACTGCTGATACGGTAATTCACAGTTCCGAAAATGCCACACATAACTTAGTTGCCTGCCTGCTGATTTACAGCAATTACTTTTTGATAAAGAGAAAAATACTGTTCTTTTATACGCTCACCTGCAAACCGCTCTATTGCTTCTGCAGAAATATGTTTTCGGTTAAATTCTTTTAAACGGTCTGCCATTTTCAGTAATCCCATCAGCAATGTTGTCTTTTTACGGTCATTTTCAATTATTATACCGTTGTTGGTATTCATGAATTCTGAAACACCCCCACAATCTGTGGCCAATACCGGCACACCAGCAAATAATGATTCCAGCACACTTACGCCAAACGATTCCCATTCACTGCTGCATACATAAAAATCACATTGATGATAAAGTTTACAAAGAGAAGTTGCCGATAATTTTCCATGAAAACAAACTGCTTCCTCAATACCTTCAGCAGCTATAATAGCTCTTAGTGAAGCCATCCGCTCAGTTGATGCTTCACCAACAAGGTGCAGCATGGTATTTGGATGCGTTTGTAAAAATGATGGCAGGGTTGATAACAGATAATCTGCTCCTTTACGGCTATCGTAAATACCAACAAGTACTAACTGTAACCCGATTGAAGTTTCTTCTTTTTTCTTTTCATAAAAATAAAACTCACCCGGTTTTACAACATTATGAATAATAACAGGCTTAACACCTGTAACTTCATTTATTTGTTTGGCTTGTGCAGTACTTACAGCTACCACTGCTGCTGCCTGCTGCATGGGTTTAATAATGTATGCATCTTTGTTATGAATCCATTCAAAGGGGAAAGGGGCCATATGTTCAGATACTACAAATGGAGTTCCTCTCTTTTTTTTTAGTTCCATAGCTTCATTTGCAAAACCATAAACTACATGCAGATGCAAAAGTGCCGGTTTAAAATACCTGATCAATACATCCATTTGCTTTTGCTCAAACCAATTTTTAAAACGCCAGAAAAATGGACGATTTAATGCTTTTTCATCTGGCAACATAATTACCTGCATTTTACCAACCTGAATTTTAACGAATAATCCAAAAAGACTTTTTACCTGATCAATAATACTGAAAGGAGTAATTGAACGCTTTACTATAACGTGGCGGTATTGATTATTTTCTGAAAGAAGTTCTATCTGTCGCCGTGTAAAAATACCGCTTACATCCGTATCAGACGAAGGATACCAGGTAACCAGATGAAGAATCACAGGTTGATGCTTATTCTCAGTGCCCATTGTTACCCTTTCGTATAAATAAAATTATACTCTTCTATGGTATGAGTTCTGGCATAACCATACGATTGCATCAGTTCATCTACCATCGGTTGATTGTCGGGAAATACTTCAATCATTACAACAGCGTTGGATGTTCTTAATGTTACTTCTGCACCTTTCAGTACTTCAATTTCAAAACCTTCAACATCAATCTTCACAAAGTTGATATCAGTATATTCAAAATCATCCAGCCGCTTAATTTCCACTGTACCCTGCTTATCTGTTACAATCCTGTTCATACCCGTATTCATCAAACTGAAATCTTTTTGAACACCCATGCCGGTTACATCGCCCAAGGCACATTTATTTATAGTAACAATCTGCTGAAGGTTGTTTAACTCCACATTCTTTAAGAGTACAGAATGGTTAAAATCGTTAGGTTCAAAACAGATTACAAATTGTGCATTCATTTTACTACAATAAAAAAGCATGTGGTTACCGATATTTGACCCTATATCGAGTATACGTTTGAAATTTCCGTAACGGCTTTTCAGGTATTGCAAAGTTTCAACTTCATAAAAGTTACGTTCATTATAAATAATTTTCTGGATATGATCAACATAAAAAAGCGGCAGATACATCTGAACATTTTGTACAATTAAAATGGGATTAGCCAGAAATAATTGTTGATGAACCTGTTGTATTTCCCCAATCAATTGCTGCTGATTTTTTTTAACAGCTTCACGATAGGTCTTCAGAGAAATTCGATCAAAAAAACGTTTAAACATGAAAGTGGGCTATTTAAAAATGTAAGATGCCTGCATCACCGGTGTTGAATCATGGCTTCGCATGGTTTTTCCAGAACCGAAAAAATCATTGCTCAGCACATCAAGTTCCATTGCAGATTCAACGATATCGCAGGTATTTGTGTAACTCGTATCTGTATCATGCAGAATAATACGAATAGAATAACGCCCCGGACGTACAGAAAAATTAGGAATCATTAATTCAATTTCATCGGTTAATTCATCTTCTGGCCGAAGATCCTTTATCTGCGTTTCATCAGAAACCAGGTAACTCAACAATTGATGATCGGGGCTGCGTAAACTGAAAGAAACAAGCAGCCTTGATTTTTCAAAAGGTTTATTTAATTTAAACAGGAAGCGAACCGGATGGTTTACCTCGGGAGAAGGGTTACCTGCAATTTGAAAAGATTGTAATCGTACCCGGCCGTTTCCTTCACGTTCTTCTGCATCAACAAGCATGGTTGATTGCTTTTCAATTTCATTAAAGTATAAAACAGAAACATCATTCACGCTCCCTTCAAACTGCAGCATTCCATTACTGAGAAAAATACCTTTGGTACATAATCTTTTAACAGCAGGCAGGTTATGGCTAACAAACAATACCGTTCTTCCTTCGCCTTTGCTCATATCGCTCATCTTGCCCATACATTTTTTTTGAAACTCTGCATCACCTACTGCCAATACTTCATCAACAATCAGTATTTCACTTTCCAGATGTGCAGCTACTGCAAATGCAAGACGAACATACATGCCGCTGCTGTAACGTTTTACAGGCGTGTCAATATAACGTTCAACACCTGCAAATTCAACAATCTCGTCAAACTTATTTTTGATCTCCTGTTTCGTCATTCCCAAAATAGCTCCATTTAGAAATATATTTTCCCTTCCGCTTAACTCCGGATGAAAACCTGTACCTACTTCTAATAAACTGGCAACTCTTCCTTTAATTTTTACACTACCCGTAGTTGGTGCTGTGGTGCGACTGAGGATTTTCAGCAATGTACTTTTCCCCGCTCCGTTACGTCCTACAATTCCCAGTACTTCTCCTTTTGCAACTTCAAAATTAATATCCCGCAAAGCCCACACATATTCATTCTCGCTTTTTAAAGTTCGGTCATTTACTTCGCCCACTTGAAGATAGGGATCGTCCTTACCACGCAGTTTATGCCACCATCGGTTAATATCGTGACTGATGGTACCTGTACTAACAGTACCAAGCCGGTATTGCTTGGATATGTTTTCAACTTTAATTACACTTGTCATGCTATAAATTTACATCACGCTTTTACATACCAATCATCAAAAGAACTGATTGAATCAAATACACGTTTATATCCTTTGCCTATGAGCAAATCATAAATTTCTGCACGCTTGGGAGAGAAATTATGTTCCACTGTAATAATCCTGATATTATATTTTATAAAATCAAATGCCTGAAGTATTTCAAACTCGGATCCTTCTGTATCAATTGATAGATAATCAATATCAGATGGTGCGTTATGCTGTGCCAGCAAATCATTAAGCGAAACCGTTTCAACAGTATATACCAGCCCGCTTTTTCTTGCCTCCGAATGAAAGTCAGAATCATTAAAAGTTTCAATTGTTGACAATTCAGCTATGGGGGCTTCATTAAAATTGAACTGCTCACCTGATTTTGACCAAACACACCTGTTATCAATTGTTGCCTGTCTGTTTTTTAACAGGGCGCTCTTCCATATTTTACCGGGTTCACATAAGATTCCTTTCCATCCAAACTCTTTTTCCAGCAAAAAGGTGTTGCTTAATGTAACTCCATCAGTTGCACCAAATTCTATAAAAAAGCCATTCTTTTTGTTCCTGAAATAATAGAGTACAAACAAATCCTGAAACAGTTGTGATTTTGATTTTATTAGATTGTCGAGTGAAAAACGCAGAAACTCAAACTCGTTCAATTGCTCTGAATGTGGAAACGTGCTATGCGAAATCATATGCACGAGTTTATCAACCGTAGCCAAGAGCGCAAGTCGTTGTTCAGTATCAGCAATTTGCTTTTGCTCATTCTGCTTATGTGCCCGGTAATTAACTACCTCAAAACCCATTGGGTTGAGAACTGCTCTTATGGAGTTTTTTAAAATAGACATATGTGAATTAGGTTGATGCCTTAAAAGTTATAGTTAAAATATAATTTGACTTTTCAATAGCGTAACTAAATAAATAATTTCTTAAATATTAAATTGGTAGTTTCTATTCAGGAAAATAGCATCTACCTGTCTTAATTTACCGGAATGCGTAAGTGAAGAATTATAAAAATTAAACAGTTCAAAATTATTTAAACGTAACAGTGATAGAATTTCTTCTAAATTTTTTTGATGTTTATATGTAGGCACAGTGATGATTTCCAGATAAATAAGTTTGATTCTGTTTTGTTTGATTGCTTCAGCGGCTCCCTCTATAATATAGTATTCTGTTCCCTGCGTATCCATCTTAAGTATATCTATCTCTTTAACATCGTTTTTATTTAAAAAATCATCTATAGAGGTTGAATGTACTTTGATAGTTGTAATAGTTTCCAGTAAATTATCTGACCATGCTTTTGCTCCGTCTTCATGTGTAGGCAACAGTGAATTTGTAGCAGAATATTTATTGATGTGGAACTCAACCTCACCTATACTGTTGCCCAAAGCAAGATTAAAAGGCCTGATTAAGGGATAATTGTTTACATTTTGCTTTAGTATTATAAATGAATCCGGAAAAGGTTCAAATGTATAAATCGTAGAATTTTTAAAAAGTCCGGAATATTGAATTGCTGTTTGTCCGTGATGCCCGCCTACATCAAAAATTACCAATCCTTCCCTGTTGGTAATTAAATTTCTTTGCTCTTGAAACGGATCCCTTTCAATATACATTTTCTCGGATGATACAATCTGATACCCAAATTTCCGCAGTATTTTATTAATTATTTTTTTCATGATTTTTTACTCTTGTTTCAATACGTTCAGAGGATCTTAAATTTTATTTAACCTCATCAATAATAACACATGGCGTTCAGTCATTTTAATAAGCATAGTCTACTACTTTAAATAACTCTTTTTTTATATCTGCCTTGCTGTTATACAAATGTAACAAAGGTACATTTCCGTAAAAGGATGCCCATGCAGAGAAGGTGCTGGGTGGACCAATTATATAATCACATTTAGCCATTGCATAAAGGTCTTCAATAAAGTGATTTGTGGCAGGAATGATATTGAATTTTTGATAAAAATCATCGTTAAGCTTTTCATTTGAACAAACCAGAAAGCCAACGTTACTTTGGTTAAACTCTTCAAGACCAAGAAGCCCTTCCATAAACCTGCAGTATTCTTCATCTGAATAGTACCAAATACCATTATTATATGTTTTGTAATCACCCTTCCTTATATGTACAGCAACAACTATGTCATACTTTTTGAAGTGGGTGCTGTATAACTGATCAATTTTATACTGAAATACTTTATTTGGTTGAAAAATGCTCCTAATTATATCTGCATGTTTTATCAATGAGGTTTTATCCTCATAAAACCATCCATCTACTGAAACGATACAACTTTTTGCATCATTTAAAAAACTGTCATTATTAAGATAATAACGCAATGCCGTATAATCATGAAAATACACATCACGTACAAATGGAAGTTTGAATCTGAGCTTTCTTTCCAGCTTTTTTGAAAGCCCGTAGTATTTCAGTGCCAGTTTTGCTGTGATGGACACCCCGTTTGCAGATTGAGGGAAACATACAGGTAAAAAATTGCCAAAATGATTTATACTTTCACTAAAGTACTCAAAATAATCACCGAAACCTTTATGAAGTAAGTTGTAATCATATTCAATGGCATTTGAAATAAAATGTGCTGCCTGCCATAACCTGTTAGCAAGTTGACCCTCTTTTGAAAACAGAATAACCATTGCGCTGTTTAATATTTGCCGAAAAACCGGGCTGTTGAAGATGTTAAACTGTATCCATAAACGTACGCTCCACCTTACTGAAATAAACAGTTCCCAATATCAAAACCAAAAACATAAATAACGTGCTGTATCCTAACGAAAGAAAATCAAAACTTCCTTTACCAAATAATGCGAAACGAAAACCCTCTACAATTGAGCTTAGAGGATTCCATGCAATAACGGAAGCAAAAGATTTATTCGTTAGAAATGATAAAGGATAGGCAACAGGTGTAGCATACATAAGTAACTGAACTGCAAAACTGATTAGCACAGCAAAATCACGATACTTTGTTGTAAGAGAAGAAATAATTACACCTAAACCTAAACCAATTCCTGCCATAATTACTACGAGGACCGGAATGAGCAACCAATTAATACTGAATACTATTGGCGTATTTCTGAAAAGAGCAAACCATATCATAGCAAGGAACAATATGCCAAACTGAATACCAAATTTTATGATATTGGATATCACTATTGATAATGGTAAAACAAGACGGGGAAAATACACTTTACCAAAAATATGCGCATTGGAAATAAATGTGTTGGAAGTAGCCGTGAGGCAGGTAGAAAAATAATTCCAGATGGTAATACCACTCATATAAAATAAAACCGGTTCAATTCCATCAGTAGGTATCTCCGCAATTGTATTAAACACCAGTAAAAACATAATAGTAGTTAATACCGGCTGAATAATATGCCACAACGGACCCATTATCGTTTGCTTATACTGGGCTACAAAATCCCTTCGCACAAACAGCATCATAAGATCCCTGTAGCGCCAAACATCTTTTAGATTTAAGTCAAACAAAGAAGCCTGTGGCTTTATTTCCAAATCCCATGTGTCTGTATTATCATTATAATGATTGTGCATACTCATTTTAAAGAACGTATTTTTTTGGCAGGATTACCTGCATAGATTCCTTTTTCAATTATATCTTTTGTAACTACTGCCCCTGCACCTATAACAGCTCCTTCACAAATGGTAACCGGTAATATAGTTGCATTGCTTCCAATGCTTACATTATTTTTAATTTCGGTTTTTTTCCATTTCAATGGATTGCCGGCAGGTTTACCTTCAGTAAATAAATCGTTTATAAACATTACACCATGACCAATAAAACAATCATCACCTATCGTTACCATTTCACAAATAAAACTATGGCTTTGGATGCGGCAGTTATTTCCTATTACAACTCCTTTTTGTATTTCTGTGAAAGGACCTACAAAGCAATTGGTTCCTAAAGTGCACTCATATAAGTTACATGGCGTCATTAAGGTTGTACCCTCACCGGTAGTTATATCCCTGATACCTGCTTGCCTGGTTTCAAAATTGTTCATTCAACTATTTGTGCATGTTTGTAAAACTGTTCAATAGCAGCTACACTGTGCATCGCTTCTTCACCATGTGTAGCCATATTTTTTTTACCGCTCAGTAAGCTCATAAGCTGTTGATACACTCCGGAGTGATTATTCATAGAACCTTTATAACCTTTATAGGTATTTTCAGAGTTGATACCCTTTAACTGTGCAGCCGAAATTAATACCGGTTGCTGATATTCAATGGTATTAAGATAAGCGCCTCCAATTTTTATAGTTGCCTTTTCAGCAATGATGGTTATGGAGCCTTCATAATTTTTTTTAGTGCTGTTTGTACTGTAATGCAATGTGCCTGGGACACCCTTTTTCGTTACAAATGAAAATACGCCGGTATCTTCTACCTCTGTAATATTATGATGGCCTTTATTGGCTTTAAAGCCTTTAACCACACTTACCTCTCCAAAAAACCAATATAATAAATCTATAAAATGACTAAACTGTGTATATAATACTCCACCATCCAGTGCCTTTGTACCACGCCAGTTGCTTTTTTTATAATACACTGAATTTCTGTTCCAGAAACAATTTATCTGAACACTGTAAATAATTCCCAGCCTTCCACTATTGAGTAATTTTTTTACAGCAACCACCGGTGGATTTAAACGGTTTTGCTTTACAACCAGTAAATGCTTTTTTGCTTTTGCAGCAGCAGCAATCATTTTTTTACAATCAGCGGTATTTAATGCCATGGGCTTTTCACACAGCACATGCTTACTTGCTTTTAAGCCTGCTATACAGTGTTGTGCATGCAAACCGTTTGGAGTACATACAATCAAAACATCTGCCTGCGGATGAGCGTTTAGCATATCATTGATTGATGTATAACCATAGCACTGATACTTTCTGGAAAATGCACGGGCACGTTCAGCCATAATATCACAAACTGCAGTCAGGCGTCCATTTTCTGCAGCTAATACCGCATGTCTTTCGCCTATTGTACCACAGCCCACCATTAAGAACTCTTTCATATCAAGATTATGAACCGCTAACGAGATTGTTTTCTAATATCAGCTGCAATCTTTTTTTAAACTGTGTAAATGAAAAATATTGCAGCATGTGTTGCTGTACATGTTGTGATTGACGCTCTTTGTGAAAGGCGTTTTCCAATGCAATTATTAACTCTTCTTTATTATCAGGGTCAATGAGTGTTCCTAATTTTCCAAATTGCAATGCCTCTGTACTACCATCTTTATTTCCGGCAATTACGGGTAATCCAAATGCCATTGCTTCAATATAAACAATACCAAAACCTTCACCTTTACTGGGCATTACAAATACATCAGCCATACGGTAATGATCTGCCACCTCATCATCGGCAATAAAGCCAGGCATTATAACATAATCATGAAGTTTTAATTTATTAATCATCTGGCGGGCTCTTTCCAGTTCTGCAGCATCAGCTTTACCGGCAAGTATATACTTACAAGAATATCCCTTTGAAATCAAATCCGGCAAAGCGTTTAATACAAGATCATATCCCTTGTAACCTTCATTGCTGTTAAGTCTTGTTAAAGTAAATATAACTTTTGTATCAACGGCCAGTTCGTAACGCTTTAATAAATACGCAGGCTTTTCAAATTGCACAGGAATTTCAAAAAAAGGATCAATTGTGTTGGGGAACACAAACACTTTTGCTGCATTTAACTGATGCTTGGTAATAAGCTGATCTCTTGTATAGTTACTAACTGCAAGTACTTTATTTGCCAGATGCAGTGCCATTTTTTGTATAAATGAAATACTATCAAACACTTCAATACCGTGGCAGATAACTGTTAATTGCTTATGAGGTTGTAATAGTTTAAATAAAATACCAAGGATAGAGAGATTTATATGACCAATAATTAAATGATCTGTTTTAAAAAACCGGATACAGTTATTAATTATAAACGAAATTTTTTTGCCCTGAAACTGCTGAAATGCATCAGCATTTATATAACGTTTATCAACTGAAGCATCATACATACCGGCGCCGGTTACTTTTATGTGCATGATGGCTTCAAGATCAACCAATGCTTTCAGTAATGCCCTGTTAAATTTTTCAATGCCACCGGTACTTGAAAAGGAAGTAAGTGTTAAAAACAAAATCTTACGCTGTTGCATGTATAGAGTGAGCGCTAAACCTGTTCATGAGCAATGCGCACCAGTACCTGCCCCATGACAATCGTTTTTGTGTAAATTTATTATAGAGCTTTGCTTCCTCACTTGTGGCGGGCTTGCTAAATTCATTTTCTTTTAGCCAGCGCTCAAAAGGAAAAGTAAAGCCTTGTTTTTTCCGTTTCCAGATTTCTACCGGTAATTCATTTTCAAATGCCTTAACCAATAAATATTTGGGAAGGGATTGATTAAATTTTATTGACGGATCAATACTTGAAGCCATCATCATTACTTCTTTGTCCAGAAAAGGAACACGAATTTCCACACCATGCCACATACTCATATAATCAGAATCTTTTAGTAATTGATTCTGCATATAAAAATTAGTTTCTATCCAGCTTACACGATTTCCATTTTCCAATCCGTTTAAAGTATAGTTTTTGCCTATTTGCTCCAGTGTACGTTCTACCTCCGGCTCTTGCAAGTGCAATAATTGTGCTGTAGCATTGGAGGTATATATACCTCTGTATGTGAGGTACTCAGCAGCTGGGTGTTGCAGGCCGGCATAACTTAGTTTTTTCATTCGGTGATCCGGTAAGTGCTGCAGCCTTCGTAACACTTTATCGGGAAACCGCTGTACAAACCTCACTTTTTTCTGTTGCTGAAATGAAGGATAGCCCCCAAACAACTCATCTGCCCCCAAACCAGAAAGCACTGCTTTTAATCCATATTCCTTTGCATACTTGGAAATAAAATATGTATTGATGCCATCTATACTTGGTTGATCCATTGCAGCTATGGCATCATCAAGATAGGTATTAAAAATTTCCCTGGTAACCAGAAAAGAACGATGCTTTGCATTTGTTCGCTTAATGATTAATTGCTGGTATTTATCTTCAGAAAATTCTTTTTCATTAAAAACAATTGACAGTGTATGTAAATTAGTTTGTTGTGTTTTTGAAGCAATGAGGGTAAGCAAACTGGAATCAATACCTCCGCTTAAAAACAAACCAATTGGAGCATCTGAAATCATATGACGTTCTACAGCCTGTTCCAAAGTTTCTCTCAGTAATTGTAACGCTTCTTCTTCAAACTTAAGTTCGTTCTTAAATTTCCATTTAAAAAAGTAATGCTTTTTTGTGTTGAGCGATGGTAAATCAATTATCAAAGCGCTGCCTTTGGGTAAAGGCTTAACTTTATGTAAGGTTGTAACAGGCTCAGGTAAATGACCAAATGTGAGAAACGCAGTTTTCCATTGCTGGTTTTCTTCAAACTTCTTACCGGAGTACTGGAAAGCCCTTATTTCTGAGCCAAAAATCAAGGTATTGCCTTCCAGATAATAATACAGGGGTTTTATACCTGCATGGTCTCTTGCTAATACTAACTGCTGTTTACGTTCATCCCATATAGCAAGTGCAAACATCCCATTAAAAAATTCAAATGCCTCTACACCCCAATAGCTATATGCTTTCAATATTACTTCTGTATCACTTTCTGTTTGAAAAACAAATCCGTAATGTTGAAGTGTAGATTTAATTTCCCTGTAATTATAAATTTCGCCGTTAAATACAATGGTTAATCCGGCCTCATAAAAATGCATGGGTTGATGCCCATTGGCAGAAAGATCAATAAGTGATAACCGTCTATGCCCAAGAGCTAAAGGCAAGGATGGATGTAAATACACTCCATCATCATCAGGCCCTCCATGCCGCATAGAATCACGCATGGCAATGATGCGTTGCTGCAGTTGTTGCTCTTTTGGGTTAAAAATTCCTGCTATCCGGCACATGTATTTACTTTAGTCCTATAAACTTTAAGAACTGATTATACCATTTGTTTTTTGAAGGATCTGTATCATAATATCCATACCCATAGCCATAGCCATACCCGTAACCGTAGCCATACCCGCCATAACCATAGTAACTGTTATATCCTTCTACTTTAATATCATTTACCATTATTGCAGGATTGGGAAACTTTTTTTGCTGATACAACTCATCCAATAACTGAAGTTGCTTTTTATAAGTATAGCGCTGACGTACCATAAATAAACTTGCGTCAACAAAATTTGCCAGCGTTAATGAATCACTTACAAGACCCACCGGGGCAGTATCCACAATAACCACATCAAAATTATCTTTTAAGTAATCAAATAACTCTCTGATTTTAGGATCCAGTAAAAGTTCAGATGGATTTGGAGGAGTAGGGCCACAACCAACAACATAAAGGTTATCAGTTTCCGGAACCTTAACAGGTAATTCATGCACTTCCACTTTACCCACTACAAAATGTGTTATACCAAATGTACGTTGTAATCCCAGGCCGCTTAATACTTTTGGTTTACGTAAATCAAATTCAAGCAAAACAGTTTTCTTACCTGTTAATGCTATGGAGGCCGCAAGATTGGTAGCTGCAAATGATTTGCCCTCACCACTAAATGAAGAGGTAATAAGTATTACAGGTGTACGATCACGTTTAAACAGGTATTGAAGATTAGAACGTATAATCCGGAACTGTTCAGCAAGAATAGAACGGCTGTTTTTAACTACAACCAGTGTTTGCTCCTTGTCATTGTGGCCAAGTTCACCTATTACAGGCATTTTTGTGCTTTTAACAATATCTGCTTTTGTCGTTACTTTATCATTCATCATGTCTCTTATGAGAATGATAATAACCGGTACTAACAGGCCAAAAAAGATGGCCAGCATATAGGCACTCCTTCGTTTGGGCAGGAAAGGCATAAATCCACCTTCTGCCTCAGAAAAAACTTTTGCATTTGATACAACAGAAGAAAGCTGAATGCCTGTTTCTTCACGTTTTTGAAGGAGAAAGTTATAAAGCTCGTTTTTAATTAATTGCTGACGTTTGATTTCCCGGATTTGACTTTCCTTTTCAGGCAGAGAAAACACCTCAGTTTTAGCAGTACTGATTTGACGCTGCATTTCATTTCTTGAGAGCAGGAATGACTTACGAATGGTATTAAGATTTTCAATAATGGATTTGCGTGTTTCTTCAATTGAAACTTCGAGTTCTGTTATAACCGGGCTGTTTGATTTACTGTATTGCAGTTCATTTTCCCTACGCACTATAAGCCGGTTATACTCAGCAATAAGTGTGGTTAATGTGGGATCAGAAATACCCAATGTTGTTGGTGTAATGTCATATTTTTTAGATTTATCCTTAATGTAATTATCAAGCATATCCAGCACCTCGAGTTGCAATTCCTGATTGGTAAGGCTTTTTTCCCCATCGTTAATTTTATCAAAGTACATTTTGGATTGATCTTCCAGATCGAGGTATTGATAACGCTTTTTGAAATCCTGCAGGTTACCTTCTACAATCCCTAATTCATCTTCCAGTTTTGCTAAACGGTCATTAATAAATTTAAGTGAGCTTTCTGAAATGCGGCTTTTATCTGCCACACTGTAATCACTATACTCCTGCATGATCTGGTTAAGAATATCACGGCCTTTATCCGGGTTGTAAGTACTCAATGAAAGAATCATTACGCTGGAATTCCGGCTTTTGGCATTTACACTGAGACTGGAAGAAATACCCCCTGCTACACTTTTTGAAGATTGCCACGAATAAGTAAAGCTTCTGCCTGCATCAGATGCTGCATCAAGATAATCAGGCACTATTCTGAAAATGGAACCATTACGTTCAATATTACTGTAAAAAGGTCTTGGCTTTGTTTCCTTATTAATGATAAAAGATTTTCCATCTACAATACGCACATTAAAAGAATAGTAACTGTTACTGTCTGCAATTTTTACAACTTCTACTGTAAAGGGACTGGAGTTGTAAATTTCACTGCTTCGAA
>CAYPBV010000001.1:57954-99321 GCA_964409025.1 uncultured Chitinophagaceae bacterium
TTACCGTGCTCTACATATACATTATTAAGATGCATTTTATTAACAACCCTGGTCAAAAATGACTTGGATTTTATCAGCTCAATTTCATCGTCAATATTTAATTTATCAACAGGATTGAAAATACTGCTGAACTTTTCTCCTCCTTTGATATTAGCAGGGGTTTCCACTTTTACAATCATACTGGAGGAAACACTGTACAATGGGGTAGCCCATCGTAAATAAGCCCATGCAATAATTAAAGCCAGCCCCAGTGAAAAGAAAAATAAAGGAAGGTTAGAAATATATTTAAACAGGATCTCTTTAAACGTAAGTAACCTTGTTTCCTGTTCAGGTATCTGGTATTGATCTGCTCCGTTCTGGCTCATTCTTATAATACGTTAATAAGGATTACAATAAGATTAAGGATATTAAAACCTAAACCGATTAATTGAGCGGTTCTGGCAAACGATTGATCGCTCGTTGTCAACAATCGCTTTGTAGGACTTACATATACCACATCATTTTGTTTGAGATAATAGTTAGGGGAATTAAAAAAATCTCCGTTTGTTAAATCAATATAATAAAGTTTACGCTCACCATTTTGTTCTCTAATGAGTAAAATTCGTTTCAAATCGCCACCCGGTGCAATCCCTCCCACTTCGCCTAATGCCTGCAAAAAGGAAATTCGTTCACTTTCGAAACTTATACGGCCAGGTGAAGTTACTGCCCCGGAAAAAGTAACTGTAAAATTCTGGTAGCGAATGTTTACGATGGGGTCTTCCTTCAGGTATTCAGAAGCACGTTTTAAAATTTCCTGTTCAAGTTGAAGTTTTGACATGCCATCTGCATGTATTTTCCCTAGTAAAGGAAGGTTAATATCGCCTGTTGTAATATCAACCAGATAACCAGAACTTCCGGGAGCAGCACCGGCACCTATGGTGCTGCCTCCCATTGCACCTGATGCAGCTGAACCCGTTGAATAATTCTGACTGAATAACTGGTTAGCAGATGAACTCCTTGATGAAATGCTTATTTGCAATACATCACCTTTTTGAATAATAGGTTCTACCAAAACATACTTACTTAGCTTTGCTGTATCTAAGCCTTCGTTAAAGTAAACCATTTCTTTCCTTAACTTTTCATAAGGCGTGCATGAACTGAAAAATGCAAATAATACACCTATAAAGGCTGCCAGTTTAAGATTTATGGGTTTTGTTTCAGTTATGGTCATGAATTTAATGTTAACGGTTAATTGATGCTTTTATTGAAAACAGGTTCCAGGTTACCTTTATCAAATTTGGCTGTTAATTCATAACCCAGGCTTTCGAGCAATACATAAACTTTATTGTTCATCACTTTTATCACTTCCCCCTCAGTATCCATTAAAATTCCGGTCTTTATGCGTACACGCTGCCCGTGATCAATACTTACAGGCCTTGCCACAACCTCTTCATACTCATTCAGAAATTTTTTGATCGTTTCAATTTCAGAGGCTCTGATTTCAGCCGGTTTACCCAACCAATATACAAAGTTTACCACCCCATCCGTTAACCGCACCCTTGTTTTTTCTTCTTCCGTAATATTTATGAAAACGTAAGATTTAAAAAGCGGTTCTTCTACTACTTTATAACGGTCACTCCATTTTTTGCGCACTTTTGTAAGCGGACAATAATATTCTAACCCTTTTTTTTCTAAGAGCGCACATACCTTTTTTTCCCACCGGGGTTTGGTATAAGCTGCGTACCATTTTTTTTCTTCAATCATTGCTTAAGGCAAAAGCTTCGCCACCTCAGTCACATTCCGTTAAAAAAACTGAGCTATTCCATGAAAGAGGCAAATAAAAAAGGCAAGCAAGCCCTAAAGGACTGCCTACCTTCTCTTAACTATATTAAAAGCCGCAAGGGCTTTAAGAATTGTGGTCTCTCCGCTGCTATATTTCTTCATAAAAACAAGCAGGTTACAAGGCTGCTTTTTTCATTTGCAAAGATATGGGTTTAAAGCCCTTATCGTCGGTTGCCGGGTTTCTAAATCGCCGCTGTTCATCAAGCCACATTTTTCAGGCCGCAATATAGCCTTAGAACTTGAAACCCGAACAAATGCGCCCTGTTTCTTTATTCAGTTTTTTTAGATGTATGTTGATAACGCTTTACCTACATTTATAGCCCAAAACCATTGCTGTGAATCAACGTTTTTACTCCCTTGATGTATTTAGAGGTGCTACGGTAGCGCTCATGATTCTTGTCAATAATCCCGGAAGCTGGAGCCACATCTATGCACCACTGGAGCACGCCCCCTGGCACGGCTGCACGCCTACTGATCTTGTATTTCCTTTCTTTTTGTTTGCAGTAGGCAATGCCATGGCCTTTGTAATGCCCAAATTACAGGTTGGTGGTGATGCTGTATTCTGGAAAAAAGTAATCAAACGTACATTACTCATTTTTGGGATCGGGCTGTTTCTCAACTGGAGTCCTTTTGTAAAATGGAGTGGTGACAGCCTCGTATTTAAGCCCTGGGAAACAGTTCGCATAATGGGTGTACTGCAACGGATTGCGCTTTGCTACTTTTTTGCATCCATTGCTGTTTACTACCTTAAACAGAGAGGCTCATTTGTAGTAAGCATGGTGTTGTTATTATTTTACTGGCTGTTCTGTATGTTTTTAGGCGAACAAGGCGACCCCTTCAGTTTAAACGGATGGTTTGGAACTGCTTTGGATACAGATATTTTGGGTGAAAACCATTTGTACAGGGGTGAAGGTGTGCCATTTGATCCCGAAGGATTAATGAGCAGCTTTGCACCTGTAGCGCAAGTGATTTTGGGTTACCTGGTAGGCGATTACATACAGGCAAAAGGGAAAAATCATGAAATGCTTAATGGTTTATTTACTGCCGGAGTGGTTCTTACAATCACTGCATTTTGCTGGGATATAGTATTCCCCATCAATAAAAAAATATGGACCAGTTCTTATGTGATGTATACAACCGGACTGGCCATTTTTACCATTGCTACCATGATCTATCTTATTGAATTCAAAAATGTAAAAGGCTGGTGGGCCAGGTTTTTTGATGTGTTTGGTAAAAATCCGCTGTTCATTTTTGTATTAAGCGGTTTCCTGCCCAGGTTTATTGGTTTATTCAGAATTCCCAATGGCATGTCAGAAAACGGAACCCCTAAGTATCTAAGTGCCTTCAGCTGGTATTATGAAAAAATATGCAAACTCATACCCGGCATGCCAGAAAACGGCTCGCTCTTTTATGCCCTTTCCATGATTATGATGTATTGGGCTATATGCTACTGGCTTGACAAAAAAAGAATTTATATCAAAGTATAATCAAATCATTTTTGCAGCATGCTCTATTTGTTCTTTGCTGCCCATTAATATCAAGCGCTCACCTGCATTGATATAGTGAGATGGCGAAGGATTGAGAATATATTCATTTCCATTTTTTACAGCAAGTAAGGTACATCCTGTTTGAGCCCAAAGATTTGCATCAGCTAATGCTGTATTTTTTGTAGCTGTCATTTCACATAACTGAAAATGGTCATTATTTCTTGTTGCCATTAACGAAATCATTTCCTGCACATCAGGATTTAATACCAGCGTAGCCATTTGAGCACCGCCAATTTTATCAGGCATAATAACATTGTTGGCACCCGCTATTTTTAATTTACTCACACTGCTGTCCTGCGATGCCCTGCTGATAATTGTAACATGTGAACTTAATTGTCTTGCAGTTAATACTGTAAACAAATTATCGGCATCAATAGGCATTGTAATAATAATGGCACGTGCATGCTCTATCCCGGCTTCCTTCAGTGTTTCATCTTTTGTGGCATCACCTTTCATAAAAAAAGGCACATCAAAGGGCAAATCATCAGGTAATTCATTTTTTTCTTCCAATACAACAAAAGGAATTCCGTTTTGGGAAAGTACCTGTGCGCTTTCAGTACCATTTCGGCCAAAGCCGCAAACGATCACATGATTTCGTAACTGTTGAATGGCATTATCCATTTTCATTTGTTTATAAGTTCGTATAAATTCACCGTCAAGAAGGTACCGGGTAAGATACGTAACAAAAAAAGTGAAGGCCCCGATATTAATTAAAATGATAACAACAGTAAACACTCTGCCCGCATCAGAAAGCGGATGCACCTCCATATACCCTACCGTACCCACTGTAATTACAGTCATGTACAAGGCATCAAAAAAGGAATAGCTTTCAATAAACATATACCCTGCAATGCCTGTAAGTAACAGCACAAAAAACAAAACCAGCGGCAAAATTAAACCGCTGAAATATCGTAACCGCTTTAACCAGTACATAGTTAAAAATAAGCATCCTTGCTTTTAATGCAAAACAGACTTAGAGAATCCTGTATATTTATCGCAAAGATGGGAGAAGAGCCATGAAACTATTATCAACCTGCTTACTGATTATTACCTTTTCGTTGGGAATCGCTTCCTGCTCTTCAACAGGAAAGCTTTTAAAATCATTTAAGCAACAGTATGTAAATGATAGTGCTTTAGTGCATGCACATATAGGGGTATCTGTTTTTAATACCACAACAAAGCAGCCAATACTTCAATTCAACAGTAATAAATATTTTATTCCGGCCAGCAATACCAAAATACCTACACTCTATGCAGGCATGAAATACCTGGGCACACAACTGCCCGGTTTATTAACTGAAGAAAAAAAAGATACTGTAATCATTACTCCAACCGGTGATCCTACTTTTTTACATAGTGATTATAAAACCCATCCTGTTTTTGACTACCTGAAATCACTCAACAAGCCCATTGCCATAAACTGCAGCAACTGGAAAACAGAAGCAATGGGAAGCGGATGGACATGGAATGACTATCTTGGTTATTATAGTGCCGAAAGAAGCCCCATGCCCGTTTACGGAAACTATATTAAATGGACGCAGCAAAAAACAATTGAAACAAAAGATGGTGCAAAAGATACCGCTGTACTCATTATGAGCGAACCTGAAATCAGCTGGCCGGTAACTTTTACTCCGGAAAAAGCAAGAAGCTTTGATGTGTACCGTCCACGTACTGAAAACAACTACACCATTACTGAAGGCAGAGAAATGAAGGCGGAACTGGAAGTGCCATTTGCTACAAATGGAATAGAAGCAACATTGGAATTACTGAAAGATAGTTTGCAAAAAGAAATTGTACAAACCACCACTAAAACTAGCAATCAAAAAATCATTTACTCCCGGCCGGCTGATAGTATGTTTAAACCATTAATGTACAGAAGTGATAATTTTTATGCTGAGCAAACATTGCTGATGGTGAGCCAGCAGTTGCTGGGTTATATGGATGAGAAAAAGTTAACTGACTCCATCATCAAGTCTGATTTTAAAAATATGCCGCAACGTCCCCGCTGGGCCGATGGCAGTGGTTTGAGCAGATATAATTTGTTTACTCCTGATGATTTTGTGTGGTTGCTCATAAAAATGAAAGAGGAGTTTGGAATGGACAGATTGAAAACAATTTTTGCTACGGGTAATACCGGCACTCTCCGTAATTATTATAAAGAAGAAGCAGGTTTTATTTATGCCAAAACAGGAACATTGAGCGGTGTAGTAGCGCTTAGCGGGTATTTATATACAAGTAAAAATCAACTGCTTGTATTTTCATTTTTGGTAAACAATCACAATACTTCATCAACGGCTGTAAGACGGGCCGTAGAAAAATTTCTTAAAGAATTGAAAGCCAAATTTTAAGGCAAACAGTTTGGTTACAGCCTCAAAAAATTGTAGTCGTAAAAAATCATGCCTGAACAAATTCAACTTTAAAAAAATTTTTAAAGTCAGGCATCGATTTTCTTCATTACAGGAACTTATGTATAAATAAGAAGTTCTGATTCTGATTTGTTGCAGTAAACCTCCGTAAGTAAACAACATTACCCGAACCTAAATCAAAAAAAATGAAAAAGGTATTCTACTCTCTTATTGCCACTTTAATGCTGTGGGCTTACGGAACCACAGCTCAGGGTACAACAAATCCCTGTACCGGCAAAGCCAATTTTCAGTTTACAGTAAACAACCTTACTGCAAATTTTTATTCCATTAACACCGGTAACACACAGCTTAAACATCGCTGGCTTTTTGGACAGGGAAACGCCGGTTCTGACTTAGACAACCCGGTATTTATTTATAACGGTCCTGGTATTTATTTGGTTAAACATTATATTAAAGATGATGTACGTAACTGTTATGATTCCACTATCAAAGAAGTAAGAGTTGGAAATATTTGTGAACTTCTCAAACCAAAATTTGAATGGGCAAGAGACTCCGCAAACCCTGCCCGTATTAAATTTTTTAATTTATCGCTACCAAATCCGCCCCCCTCTGGTGTAACATTTAAATGGAGCTTTGGTGATGGTACTTCATCATCTGATCGCTCGCCTGTACATATCTATCAGCAACCCGGGGAGTACGAAGTGTGCCTGATTATGCGTATTGACGGCCTTTGTGAAAAAACATTTTGTTTAAAAGTAGTTGTGCCACCTCCATGTAACATACAGCCAAACTTTACATGGGCTGCCGACCCCGCTAATCCTTCAAAAATAAAATTCACCAATCAAACTTTACTTACTACACCAAATGCACAGGTAAGATGGAGTTTTGGTGATGGCACTTCAAGTACAGAATGGAATCCTACACATTTGTATACTCAGGCGGGCGTTTATACAGTTTGCTTAAAGGTATTCATAAGCAATACATGTGTAAAAGAAATTTGCAGGCAGGTAGTAGTACGAGCTTGCAACATTGAACCCAGTTTTACATGGCATATTGATAGTATTTATCCGCTGCGTGGAGTACAGTTTAGAAATACTTCAGCTATTACCTTAACACAACCTTTGCGTGTACGCTGGGATTTTGGTGATGGTACTGAAAGCAGTGAATGGAATCCGTTCCATAAATATGAAAAAGCAGGCACTTATCGTGTATGTTTGAAAATTGCATTCTTTGAGGGCTGTACAAAAGAGATTTGCAAAACAGTAGTGATACCTGAGCCTGTTAATTGTGAACGCCTGAGCAATTTTGAAGTACGTCTTACCTCTGAGCCTAACACCATTAAAGCTGAAGCAGTACTTGCCAACAGCAGTTTAAAATATGTATGGACCTTTGGTGATGGTACAGGAGCATTTACACCTGCTACTTCTCACAAATATGCAAAACCGGGTAAGTACACGATTTGCTTAACTGTGTATCGTGGTGAAAATTGTGCCTCTACAACCTGTAAAGAAATTATTGTTGGCCCTTTGCCTTGTTCGTTAACAGTTGTGAAGTATGAATACCAGCGAGTGAACAGTGCAGGTAATGTAATACAGTTTAAAGCAGTGAGCAATCAGCCCATTCTATCTCAACGCTGGACAATATTAAAAGATAATGCAACAACTCCTGTAATAATCAATCAAAACAATCCCACTTATACGTTTACACAAGCAGGGGTGTATAAAGTATGTTTGCGTGCATACACGATTAATGGATGTGTAAAAGAATATTGTGATACCATTCGGATTGTTAACGCACCTGCTGCATGCAATATTCAGGTGGCACCCAATCCGGCTACCACTCAGATTACCTTCCGTTTGAACTTGAATTCAAATCAAAGTGTATCGGCTTCTGTTATAGATGCGATGGGAGTACGCAGAAGTATACATTTCTTTAACGGCATACAGGGATGGAACAGCTTTAATATTGGTATAGCTAATTTACCTGTGGGTTATTACTCTCTTGAAGTAAAGCACAATGGTATTGTGTGTACGGGCAGATTTCAAAAAGTAAATTAAAGTCAGTCATTTTTCTTATAGCATAAAGCGGCTCTTTTCTAAGAGCTGCTTTTTTATACCGTTTTGGTTTTTGTTGAAGCTTTAATTTTTACCATGGCGGTATTATACAAGCCTTCACCTTTGAGTTTCATGATAAACTGATTGATTTCTCCGGTTTGTATTATTTACCAAACAACTTTTCCAGATCTTCTTTCTTCAATTCTGTATAAGTAGGATTACCGAGTGCAGTAACATTCGGTTGATGGCATTGAAACAAATCTTCCACCAACTGTTTCATTTCCTTTTGTGTAAGCGCTTTGCCTGCTTTTACTGAATGCTGCTGTGCCAATGAACGGATGACTTTTTCTCTTTTTGAAAATTTTACATCGCTGCTGAAATGTTTGATTTGCTCCAGCAGCAATTCTATGGCAAAACTTTCATTGCCCTGCTCCACATCAGCCGGTGTGCCCTGTATTACAAATGTGTTTTTACCAAATGGTTCTACATGATACCCCAGCTGATGTAAGTCTTCCAGTATATCATTGAGCATTACTGCATCCTGTGGCGATACATTTAATGAGGCAGGAAACAAACTGCGTTGGGTAGCTACAGCTTTTCCATCCATGGCCTGCTGGTAACGTTCAAACAAGATGCGCTCATGTGCATTTTGCTGATGAATCAGCATGATGCCTTTATTAGTTGCTGCAATGATATAAGTGTTGTGCAGTTGGGTGAAGTCCTGTTCCGCAATAATGTTCGATTGATGTGAAGCAAATTGTTCAATTGATGAATTGCTTATTTGTTGCGATACGTTTTGCTGTGACCAATACTCCCCTTTAGGGGTTGGGTGCACATCTTTCCAATGCTTCAACTCACTTTTATGCGATGGGTCAATTTTATGTGCTGCATGTTTTTGTGTGAAGGTTTGATATAAAGAAGATGAGGAAGCTTCATTTTTCTTTTGTTCTGTAAACGGTTTGCTCACTGCATCCAATTGCTGAATACCGGGATCCAAATCAAAATCCAGTGTAGGTGTAATGCTGAACTGGGCCAACGCATGTTTTACTGCCGATTGTACAAACGCATATACAATCTTTTCATCTTCAAATTTTATTTCCTGTTTGGTGGGATGCACATTTACATCCACCTGTGCCGGTTCCAGATCAATAAACAACACATAAGCAGGAAAACTATCCGAAGCAATCATTTCCTGAAACGCACTTGCCACTGCATGATTGAGATAAGCACTTTTGATAAAACGGTTGTTAACAAAGAAATACTGGTCGCCTCTTGTTTTCTTAGCGGTTTCAGGTTTACCGATAAAACCACGGATATTCATATAATCCGTATGCTCCTGCACGGTAACCAACTTAGAATTGTATTGATTACCGAGTATTTGTACAATGCGTTGCTTGAGGGTTCCTTTTTCTAAATGAAACAACTGCTGACCATTGGCACTAAGTGAAAAGAAAACCTCCGGGTAAGCCATACTTACACGAATAAACTCATCAACTATATGCCGCATTTCAGCCGCATTACTTTTTAAAAAGTTGCGCCGTGCAGGTACGTTGAAGAATAAATTCTTCATGGCAATGCTCGTACCCGTTGGTACCGCTACCGGCTCTTGTTTTTTTACAACGCTGTTTTCAATTTCGATAAAGGTACCGGCGGTATCTTCTGCACGTTTGGTTTTTAATTCCACCTGTGCTACGGCAGCAATTGAGGCCAGTGCTTCCCCACGAAAGCCCATTGTTTTGATGCGAAATAAATCTTCTATGGCTTTGATTTTGGAAGTAGCATGCCTTTCAAAAGCCATTCGTGCATCGGTTTCACTCATACCTTTGCCATTATCAATTACCTGTAATAACTGCTTGCCCGCATCCTGTATGATGAGTTGAATTTCTGTAGCGCCTGCATCCACCGCATTTTCCAACAACTCCTTTACCGCACTGGCCGGGCGCTGAATTACTTCACCCGCAGCAATTTGGTTGGCAATGTGATCAGGCAATAATTGAATAATATCCGGCACTTGTACTTTAACTTTTAGCGAACGGCAAATTTACAGTTCTTCAACCAACTGCAGCAACAGAATTCACTAACTTTAAGGCCTATGATAAAAAAGCCATTTTTGAAAACTTTGATTGTTTCATTACTTATTGTTTGCAGTTTCTTTTCTTCAGCACAAACTCCTCATCAAAAAGCAAAAGTTTGGGCTGATAGCGTACTGGCTTCTTTGACCAATGATGAGCGCATTGCTCAACTCATGATTGTGCGTGCACACAGCAATCTGGGTGCAGAGCATGTGAAACTGGTAACTGAACAAATTAAAAAATACAATGTAGGTGGTCTTTGTTTTTTTCAAGGTGGCCCGGTGCGTCAGGCGAATCTTACCAATTACTATCAAAGCATTGCCAAAACACCGTTGATGATTACTATTGATGGTGAATGGGGCCTGGGCATGCGGTTAGACAGTGTCATCAGTTTGCCCAGACAATTGATGCTTGGTGCAGTACCGGATGCTCAATTTGCTTATGAATATGGAAAGCTTATTGCAGCACAATGCAAACGCATGGGCATACAGGTAAACTTTGCACCGGTAGTGGATGTAAATAACAATCCTGACAATCCGGTGATTAATGACCGTTCTTTTGGTGAAGACAAAATGAAAGTAGCACTGTTTGGCATACAGGTAATGAAAGGTATGCAGGATAATGGTGTAATGGCTTGTGCCAAACATTTTCCCGGGCATGGTGATACAGATACTGACAGTCACTACGATTTACCTATCATTAATAAATCAAAAACGCAACTGGATTCTTTGGAGTTATATCCCTTTCGTGAGATTTTTAAAACTGGTGTTGGCAGTGTGATGGTGGCGCATTTGTACATCCCTGCCATTGATAATACAAAGAATGTGGCCACTTCCCTTTCATACAACAATGTAACAAAGCTGCTGCGTAATGAATTACAGTATACCGGCTTAACATTTACGGATGCGCTGGAAATGCAGGGTGTTAAAAAGTTTTTTCCGGATGGTGAAGCAAGTGTGCAATCAATTATAGCAGGAAATGATTTGTTGTGTTTACCATCAGATATTCCTGCGGCCATCAGTAAAATAAAAGCAGCCATCAAAAAAAAGAAATTGAGCTGGGATGATATTAACAGCAGAGTACATCGTGTGCTCATGGCAAAATATTTATACGGCTTAGGAAACATTCAATCCATCAATACAGAAAATCTGGTGAATGACTTAAATGCAAACACTGCTCAACTCAACGAAGAGATTGCTGAGCATGCTGTAACATTATTGAAAAACGACGAATCAGTATTTCCGTTCAACGCCTCTGCCATAGCCTATGTAAACAAAATAAAGAAGGAAGAAACGAAGATTGCTTACCTCGCCATTGGTGTTACTGCAGATAATGCCATCACCAAAAAGATGAAAGAAGAATTTAAAGCGGATGTTTTTTTCTTTGGTTATAAAGGTGACGCCGGCAGAATTGCTTCTCTTGCAGAAATATTGAAAAAAAATTATCATCAGGTGGTCATCGGCCTGCACAATTACAGCAGAAGGCCTGCTAATAATTTCGGCATCAGCGCCACAGCTTTACAATTGGCAAACGATGTATTGCAAATACCTAAATCATCCGTCATTCTTTTCGGCAATCCGTATGCCGCAAAGAATTTTTGTACAGCAAAAAATCTGATGGTTTGTTATGAAGACAATGAGACCATACAACGAAAAACATACGACATCATCACAGGTAAGAATAATCCTGAAGGCAAGCTGCCTGTAACGGTATGTGATAATTTTCAGTTCGGCTGCGGGTTGAGCTATCCTAAAGCTGCATCTGTATATTTAGAAAAGAAACTGATGGATGAAACACAATTCACAACCGTTGACTCTATTGTGCAGGACGCTATTACCCGCAACGCATTTCCGGGCTGTGTGGTCATGGCCGTAAAAGATGGTAGTATTGCTTTTGAAAAAGCGTACGGCTATTATGATTATGAACAAACACAACCTATGACTTTAGAAAGTGTGTTTGACATGGCATCTGTTACAAAAATTTGTGCCACTACCATTGCCGTCATGAAATTATATGAAGAAGGAAGGATTGATTTAAAAAAAAACCTCGGCGCTTATCTTCCATGGGTGAACGGCAGCAACAAAGCTGATTTAATTATTGAAGATATTCTGCTCCACCGTGCGGGCTTGAAAGCATGGATTCCTTTTTTTAAAGAAGTAATTGATTCACAAACAGGCGTACCACAGGATGATAAGTTTGAAACAGTAGCTGATGAGCAGTACAGCATTCGTGTTTCAAATGAATTATACATGCGTAACGACTGGAGAGACACTATGTATCACCGCATACTGCAAAGTGAACTGGGACCCAATGGAAAATATGTTTATAGCGATAATGATTTTATTTTTCTCGGAAAAATTATAGAGCAGCTTACAGGCATGACGCTGGATGAATATGTGCGTACCACTTTTTATAAACCTCTGGATTTACATCATTCAGGTTTTTTACCACGCCATTATCTTTCCTTACAACAGATTGTTCCCACAGAGCGTGAAGTAATATTTCGTCGCCAGCAACTGAGAGGTGATGTGCACGACCCCGGTGCAGCGATGTTTGGCGGCATTGCGGGCCATGCAGGCTTGTTCAGCACTGCTTATGAACTGGCAGTGATCATGCAAATGCTCAGCAATGGCGGCACTATCGGGCAACATCAATTTTTCAAAAAAGAAACCATTGATTTATTTACCGCTTACGGAAGTGAAAACAGCAGACGTGGCCTGGGATTTGACAAACCCGAACGTATGGTGATAAAACAATACATGGGAAAAGATACATTGATGCGTAAAGATGGTTATCCCTCTGTGTTATGCAGTGAACAAACTTTCGGGCACACAGGTTATACAGGTACCTGTGTATGGGCAGACCCGGCGAATAAAATTGTATATGTATTTTTGAGCAACAGAGTATATCCTGATGGTGGCACCAATACCAGAATACTTACATTGAACGTGCGGGGCAAAGTGCAAGACGAGCTGTATAAAATATTATTAAACGAAAATGCGAAACCATGAACAACAAAGAAATGCAATCAATCATCCGTAACATGGACAATGTAATGTATCATCAACCCTGGTATGGTGATGCAGTGATGGTAATGTTAAAGAAAATACATCCTGCTGTAGTGTATATCAATCCGCCACACTCACATGCTGCCATTGAAATTGTATATCACATGATTGCATGGATGCGTTTCACTGTGGACGCTGTAAATGGAACAATTGCGGAAGGCGATGTGGGCGAAATTCCGGCTAACTGGCGGGGTATTAACCCAAAAGTGCATACATGGAATGCTGCACTGGAAGAACTGGAGCAAACACATAAAGAATTGATTGCAACCTTGCAAACAAAAGAGGATACATTACTAAGTGAAAAATTACCAAACAGGGAATATAACTACCGGTTTTTACTCAATGGGTTGATGCAGCACAATATTTATCATTTGGGGCAGATAGCGTTTTTGAAGAATCTATTGGGAGAATAAGCGCTCACAGATAACACGGATGTACACAGATATTTTTATCATTGTTCTTCTGTGTAATCTCCGAGACACTGCTTGCATTTTGTAAGACTGTTTTTTATCTTACAAAAAATACCTGCTGATGATTCCTGTTTGGAAACACATTCCTTTTTTACGGTTTCTATTACCACTGATGGCGGGCATCATTGCTGCATGGTATTTTCAACTTTCACTTGATATCGCAGCATTAACTGCAACTCTTGCCTTTGTAAGTTTGGGCTTTTATTATATCCTTAAAAGAAAAAGAATTGCTCCCATATTATTTGGTAGTACTCTAAATCTGATGCTGATTGCCATAGCAATTGCATTGGTTCAAGTAAAGCAACCTTCCTTTCAAAAAAACTGGTTAGGGCATCATTACAATAAAAACAATGTTACAGTTATTCGATTACTCGAACCGCTTAGTGAAAAAGAAAAGTCCTTCAAAGCATTAGCTGAGTTTATTTCAATTAAAGACAGTCATGCAATAAAACCTGTTTCAGGAAAACTGATGCTGTACTTCCGGAAAGACAGCACGCCACCACTGCTCAAATACGGGTCTGTTATCATCACTGAAAAATTCATACCGCTTATAAAAAATGCAGGTAATCCCGGCGGCTTTGACTATGTGCGTTATGCCATGTTCAATGGCATTACACATCAATTATTTTTAAACCGTAATGATTATATCATTCATAAACAAACCAAACAAAATACATTTCAAAAATGGATTTATAATGCTAAAGCATTTATCTTAACTGTATTAAGAAAAAATATTCGTGGCGATGAAGAAGTTAGTGTAGCTGAGGCATTACTCATCGGCTATCGTGATGATTTGGACAGGGATTTGGTACAGGCATACAGTAACACAGGTGTGGTACATGTGATTGCCATCAGCGGTTTGCATCTGGGTTTAATCTACTGGCTGCTGCTAATTTTATTGAAACCCCTTGACAAACGAAAAGAATTAAAATGGCTGAAACCCATCATTGCTATTAGTTGCTTGTGGGTTTTCAGTTTGCTTACAGGTGCAGGCGCTTCAGTTGTTCGTGCTGCATTTATGTTCAGCATCATAGGCCTTGGTGAACTTATAGGTAAGAAAGGAAACATTTACAACAGCATGGGGGTATCAGCTTTTATCATGTTGTTATGGAACCCATTTCTGCTGTGGGATGTAGGCTTTCAACTTTCATACGCTGCTGTACTGAGTATCGTTATTTTTATGAAACCGATTTATCATTGGTTCAGCATCAGTAATTTGTTATTAGATAAACTTTGGCAACTCAGTGCGGTTACATTATCAGCTCAAATACTCACACTGCCCTTATGTATTTATCATTTTCATCAGGCGCCTAATTTATTTCTCATCACCAATATTGTGGCTGTACCGCTCAGCAGTATTATTTTATTTGGCGAACTATTGTTGATAGTCGTTTCGTTTTCATCACTACTTTCTCAAGCGGCAGGTTTTGTACTGAGTTATTTACTCAAATGGATGAATGGGTTTATTACATGGGTAGACCATTTTTCATTTGCAGTAACAGATGGTATCATGCATACACCTTTACAAACGGTACTACTTTATTTGTTTATCGCCAGTACTGCAGTTTGGCTGCTTAACAAAAATATGAAAGGAGTGAAGTTGAGTTTCATTTGCCTCATTCTGTTTTTCGGCTTACAAAGTTTTTATCTGTTACAAACAAAAAAGCAAAACAAACTGATAGTGTACAATTTGTCACAACACTCCGCTGTGGATTTGATGCTGGGCAATACATATTTGTTTACAGGAGATACTATTCTACTGCAAGATGGTTTTTTAAGAAATTTTCATCTCAAACCTTCCCGTATAGTAAGCAGAACCTATGCGCATGCATTAAAGCCGAATCTTTTCAGCCAAAATGTTTTCCGCATCAACAACAAAACCATAGTGTTTTTACATGAAAACTATTGGTTTAAAGAACAAAAAGAGAAGATAAAAGCGGATGTGTTAATTGTGAGCCACAACCCCAGACTTTACATAGAACATCTTCTCAAATCCATTGAGCCCGGGCTGATTATATTTGACAGCTCCAATCCTATGTGGAAAATCAACAAGTGGAAAGAAGATTGCAAACAGTTCCAAATTCCGTTTTACACAACCGGTGAACAAGGGGCTTTTGTGATGAACCTGTAGACCGCTACCTTTGCGGCCTGCCAGCCAAAGCTTAAGCCAAGGCATGGTTTGTTACCAAAAAGCAATTCCCGTTTCATGAAAAAAATTCAATCAGCACTCATTTCTGTATTTTATAAAGACGGTCTGGATTCTTTAGTTCAATTGCTGCATCAGCAAGGTGTGATCATTTACTCAACCGGCGGCACACAGGCTTTTATTGAAAAACTTGGTGTACCCGTTGTACCTGTTGAAAACTTAACGAGTTATCCATCTATTCTCGGTGGCCGGGTAAAAACTTTACACCCATCAGTCTTTGGTGGGATACTTGGCAAAAGAGATGATGAACAGCACCTGGCAGAAATGAAGCAATACAAGATTCCTGAAATGGATTTAGTGATTGTGGATTTGTACCCGTTCGAAGAAACTGTTGCTTCCACAACTGATGAGATGGCGATCATTGAAAAAATTGATATTGGCGGCCCATCCATGATTCGTGCTGCGGCTAAAAATCATAAAGATGTTGTAGTGCTGGCAGCCAAAAAAGAATATGCTGTGCTGGAAGAAATATTAAGAACTCAAAACGGAGAAACTACATACGACCAACGGAGAAGCTTTGCCATCAAGGCATTTGATGTGTGTACCGCTTATGATACAGCCATCAGCAATTATTTTCATCAATCAACTATTGAAACACCGTTCAACAAAGAAGAAAAGATATTACGCTATGGCGAAAATCCGCATCAAACAGCACGCTTCTACGGCAACCTTGACGAGCTGTTTACACAACTCAATGGAAAAGAATTAAGCTATAATAATCTGGTGGATGTTGATGCAGCAGTTCAACTCATAAGCGAATTCAATAATTCATCAAACTCCTTGAAAAGCGGGACAAGTGCAGCAGCAGTTCCTCCTTCTGGGGCGGAGGGGGCTGTATTTGCCATCATCAAACACACCAATGTATGTGGTGTGGCACAACGGTCAACGGTAAAAGAAAGCTGGGATGCAGCACTGGCGGGCGACCCTGAAAGTGCATTTGGCGGTGTACTCGTTTGCAATGGTGAAATTGATAAAGCAACTGCCGATGCCACCAATGAAATTTTCTTTGAAGTGTTGATAGCACCATCGTACAGTGAAGAAGCATTCACCATTTTAAAATCAAAAAAAAACCGCATTTTACTGCAGTTAAAAAATCAGCCTGCAATAAAAGATCAGTTTAAGTCTTTATTAAATGGTGTGCTGGTACAGGGTACTGATGAGGGCAACTATACAGAATGGAAAGAAGCAGGCGGCCGAGAAAGTTCTGCAGCAGAAAAAGAAGATTTAGCAATTGCTAATCTCATTTGCAAACATTTAAAGAGTAACGCTATAGCGCTGGTAAAAAATAAACAGCTGGTGGGTAAGGGATGCGGGCAAACAAGTCGAATTGATTCACTACGCCAATCTGTTGAAAAAGCAAAGCAGTTTAATTTTAATTTAAACGGTGCGGTAATGGCAAGTGATGCCTTCTTTCCGTTTAATGATTGTGTGCAGATGGGTCATGCAGCAGGTATTACAGCATTCATTCAACCGGGTGGCTCTATTCGTGATAATGATTCCATTGAGTATTGCAAACAAAACAATCTGGCTATGGTGATTACGGGTATGCGGCACTTTAAGCATTAATGAATAATTGGTTAATTGATAAGTTGAAGTACCCCGGCAATTATCATTTATCCATTACTAAATTATCAATTCTCTTTTGAGTAAATCCAGCTTCAATAAAACAATCACAAGCGCTGCTGATACTGTAAAAAGTCTATCAGCACTTAATCCTTTAACCATCCGGCAAAAAGGAACAAGAGCCAAAGCCATTTTTGCATTGGCAATTGTGAGTATTTTATGGGGCACAACATGGCTGGCTTCAAAACAGGGTGTACAACACATGCCCGCTTTGGAAATGGCAGGTATCCGTCAAATGATTGGAGGTAGTATTTATTTGATTTATTTTTTTATGAAAGGTTCGGCCTGGCCTAAAGGAAAAGATGTGTTGCCGCTGCTGGTACTTGCTTTATTAAATTTTGTATGCAGTAACGGATTAAGCACATGGGGCGTAAAATATATTTCAGCAGGTTTGGGTTCAATTATCGGCGCTATCTTTCCATTTTGGTTGGTTATTATAGGTTTGTTTTCCGGTAAAGAAAAAATTCCGGTTAAAGCAATTGCAGGTTTAATACTCGGTTTTGCAGGTGTGTGTATCATTTTTTATGATCACCTCAAAGATTTTCTTAACCCTGATTTTCGTTTTGGTATCATCCTCAGCATCATTGCCACATGGACATGGGCCTTTGGTTCATTATACACCAAAAAGCATGCAAACAATTTTAATCCTTATTTCGGATTGGGTTTTCAAATGGCTGTAGCCGGAATATCATTGTTCTTTATTTCTACGTTTGATCCCAACTTTGTTCCCATTCCAAAAATACCTGCAATTTCATGGTGGTCTATTGCATACCTCGTAGTATTTGGATCCGTGTTTGCGTTTATCGCTTACTTGTATTCATTGCAACATTTGCCTACTGAGCAGGCAAGCATTTATGCATATATTAATCCGGTAGTAGCGGTTTTACTTGGTGCCTTGATTTTTGATGAAAAAGTAACAGCTGTTTTAATTGCAGGCGGTGCTGTTACATTGTATGGTGTTTATCTTGTAAACAAAGCATTTAAAAAATCACCCGAAGAGCATAGAGATGTGATGGATGTTTAATCATCCCATAAAGGTTTTTGCCATGTATTAAAAATTCTAAGTACAAGTACAGTAGCATTTTCCTGAATTGTATAGTGAATGGTAAATGGAAATATTTCAATTGGTTTTACTCTTACATTTTCAAAACGAATAGCAGAGGCCGTTGGTAATTTTGAGATGCGGTTGAGGTAGTTGTCAATTACGTTAATAAATTCATATCCCAAACCATATGATGCGTCGTTATAGTAGTTGAATCCTGCATCAATATCTTCAATAGCTTCTTACGAAAGTTCAATAGTAAAGGACATTATTCTGGTCGCTGGTATTTTTTCTTTACCTCATTCCATGGTTTGACAAGAGAAGGATTTTCCTGCACCTCTTTTAAAGTTTTAAGTACAGCTTTTTTTTGCCACTCAGGAATATCATCCTGTAAATCTTCAATTACTTCAATTGCATCCTCTTTTTTAAGGTGTTCAATTAAGGAAGCGGCGTATGCTTTTTTAATTTTCAATTGTATGATATCAGACATACCTGTCGTTTTGTAACTGTAAAATACACTTTTTATCTTATAGTATCATCACGGTTTCATTACTTACTTTTGCTTCTATGCCCGCCGAACTCATCTCCCTTAACAAATTCATCTCCTCCACCGGCTATTGCAGTCGGAGAGAAGCAGATAAACTCATTGAACAGGCTCGTGTGGCTGTGAATGGAAATATAGCCCTACCCGGCGCACGGGTGAGCAGCAGCGACAAAATTTATATTGATGATGAACTGCTCAAAGTAAAAAAAACGGCTAAGCAGGATCAGTTTATCATTGCCTTTAACAAACCAACCGGCATTACTTCTACTACAGATGAAAAAGACCGAACCAACATCATCCGCTTCATCAATCACCCCAAACGCATTTTTCCAATTGGACGATTGGATAAAGATTCAGAAGGTTTGATTTTTTTGACGAACAACGGTGATATCGTTAATAAAATCCTCCGTGCCGGAAACGAGCATGAAAAAGAATACATTGTTACGGTAGATAAAAAACTCACGCCCGACTTTGCTGCCAAAATGAGCAAAGGTGTTAACATCCTCGGTACTACCACGCTTCCCTGTAAAGTGCGAACGCTCAGCGGTAAAACCTTTTCCATTATTCTCAAACAAGGGTTGAACCGCCAAATAAGAAGGATGTGCGAAGTGTTTGGCTATGAAGTAATACAGCTCAAACGCATCCGCATCATGCATATTCAACTGGGCAATATAGCTGTGGGCAAATGGCGCTACTTAAGTGAACCCGAAATGAATGAGCTGATGAAGATGATTGCGCATTCAAGTAATGAGTAATAAAATGTTTGTTTACCTGTGAAATGGTTAACGTCGTGTTTAACCTCCTTTATTGAGATATGCATCACTTAGCTTTTGCTCTTAATGAAACTATAGAAATGAAGCTTCCTGTTATAAGTCCTGCAAAAGCATACCATTCAAAGATTAAAGTAGAAACTGGGATTCTATTTTCTGTTTTTTTGAATTGTGGATTATCAGATGTATCAAAATGATCAATAACCGAAGTTGGTTCTAAATGCCTTGCATAATACTTTATCATCTCCCTTCTTATTGCGATAAAAAATACTATGCTCACAAAGATTATTACAATAGTTAATATCTTTTTTTTAATTGAAATAATCGGAGCAAATCTCCAAATAAGAATTGATGATATGGGAATTAAAGCAAGTGTTAATGAGAAAACTAATATTTGTCGAAATGATTCTGTGAAGCTTGTTGACAGATACTTTACTTCTTCAACATTTGGGAGTAATAAATCAAAAATTTTATCCCAAGAAAAAAAGCCAACAAATAAGAGTGTTACAGAAATTAAAACTGTTACAATAATTGTCTTAAAGGAAAATCTCATAAGCAGATTGTTGTAATCTACATTTTGTTTATTCAAACGTACTATAGAAATACGGCGTCTTTGCTTCAAACTCCGCACTGCAGGTATCTACCATTTTATACACACGGCTGATGCCCCATGCTTTACGCTTTTCATACAACTCATCTTCGCTGGCATCTTCCTTCATAATGCGGCAAATCTGTTCATCACCAAAACCCATACGCTTGGCTTCACGCAGCATGCTTTCGGGTAACGATTTCATATCATGCTTGGCCAGTTCTTTTTCCATGTTTACAATATCCTGTATCTGGTAAATAAACCAGCGGTCAATCTTCGTGGCTTCTACAATGGTCTTCACACTCACACCCGCCATGAGTGCATCTTTAATACGGAAAATGCGATCCCACTTGGGCACTTTAATATATTCAATCAACTCTTCCGCTTTCTTTACACTCTGACCATAGTAACCAAGACCCACTGCATTGTTCTCCAGACTCTGACAGGCTTTTTGTACCGCCTCCGTAAAACTTCTTCCAATGGCCATCACTTCACCCACGCTCTTCATTTGCAAACCAAGTCTGTCATCAGCGCCTTTGAACTTATCAAAGTTCCAGCGTGGCATTTTTACAATCACATAATCCAGCGCCGGTTCAAAGTAGGCAGAGGTAGTTTGTGTGATTTGATTTTTCAGTTCATCCAATGTATAACCAATGGCCAGTTTGGCTGCAATCTTAGCAATAGGATAACCTGTTGCCTTACTTGCCAGTGCTGAGGAACGGCTCACACGTGGATTAATTTCAACAGAAATGATTTCTTCTGTTTCAGGGTTCAAAGCAAACTGCACATTACAACCGCCTGCAAAATTTCCCAGGCTACGCATCATCTTTATGGCCATGTTGCGCATGTTCTGGAAAGCAGTATCGCTCAGCGTCATTGCAGGGGCTACGGTGATGCTGTCACCCGTGTGCACACCCATCGGGTCAAAATTTTCCACGGTACAAATGATCACCACATTATCATTTTTATCACGCAATAGTTCCAGTTCAAACTCTTTCCAGCCCAGCAATGCTTTTTCCACCAATACTTCATGAATAGGACTTGCCTGCAATCCTCTTTCCAAAGCGGCATCCAACTCATCTTTTGTATTTACAAAACCGCCCCCGGTACCGCCCAGGGTAAATGAAGGACGAATCACCAACGGCACACCAATCTCCTGTGCAAACTCTTTTCCTTCCAGCAATGAGTTGGCAACACGGCTTGGCGCCACACCAATGCCAATCTGAATCATCAGTTGACGAAACTTCTCTCTATCTTCAGCCGTATCAATCGCTTTTACATCCACACCAATCAAACGGCAATTGAATTTCTCCCAAATGCCCAGCTCATCCGCTTCCTTACAAAGATTGAGCGCTGTTTGTCCGCCCATGGTGGGCAGTACCGCATCAATTTGATTCTCTTCCAGAATCTGCTCAATACTTTCCACCGTGAGGGGCAGCAGGTACACCCTGTCGGCCATCATGGGGTCTGTCATAATAGTAGCGGGGTTGCTGTTAATCAAAATCACCTTAATGCCTTCTTCCCGCAGGCTGCGTGCAGCCTGTGAGCCTGAATAATCAAATTCGCAGGCCTGGCCGATGATAATGGGGCCGCTGCCGATGATGAGAACTGACTTAATGGAATTGTCTTTAGGCATGATGGAAATTTGAGCGCAAAAATAGAGGAATGAATGCAGTTTTTTGGGGCGAACTTTTGCAGCTTTTTTCAACGTTTATTGCCTTCGAATCAGCCGCTGTATGATTCGCACACTTTTACTTCTGTTAATTCTATTCAGCACACGAGCCATTGAACATTTACGCAGCAAGAACCATTTTTCGTCTGTAACAACTTCTATCATCAGCTGCAATGCTTCTTGCTTTATTTTTGCACCTATGCTAAAACCCATTCTTACTTCATACCTCATACTTCTTACATCATTCGCATTCGGTCAGTTGTTTCCCAAACAAAACTATCCTGCCAATTATTTTCGTTATCCCTTAGATATCCCGCTAAAGCTCAATGCAAATTTTGGCGAAATGCGGCCCAATCACTTTCATATGGGTCTGGATCTGTTTACACTGCGCAGAGAAAACCTGCCGGTACTGGCCCCGGCTGATGGATGGATTAGCAAAATAAAAATTGACCCCAACGGTTTTGGAAATGCCATTTATGTAAGTCATCCAAACGGGTTTACAACGTTGTATGCACACATGAATACCTTTCCGCCGGGTACGGCACAGGCCATTAAAGAAGCACAGTATGCCAAACAAAAATGGAATGGTGATGTGGAGTTTGAAAAAAATCAGTTTCCGGTAAAAAAAGGTCAGCTCATTGGCTACAGCGGCAATACAGGTGCCAGTGCAGGTCCGCATGTGCATTACGAAATCAGAAGAACAATTGATGATGCCTGTTTGAATGCATTGCTTTTTCACCGTGTGTATGATGTAACACCTCCTGATGTAACTCGGCTTGCTGTATATGACCGCAATAAAAGTACATATGAGCAAAGCCCCCGTATGTTGCCATTGGTGCATAGTAAGGGTACACACAGTATTGCCGGAGGAGTATTAACCGTTAACAGTGATGCTATCAGTTTTGCTATTGTAGCTACAGACCGCATAACTGGTGTACCAAATAGTAACGGTATTTTTGAAGCTGCAGTGTATCTTGATGAGGAACCCATCAGCGGCTTTCAGATTGATGGTGTTGATTACCTTCAAACGAGATATCTCAATGCACACATTGATTACAGAATCAAAACAGGTGGCGGTTCTTACTTTCAGCATCTTTCCCCTTTGCCCGGCGACAGATTGCCTATCTACTTTAAAAAAGATGATGGCTTGATAAGGTTACATGATACCCTCACCCATGCAGTAAAAATAATTGTAAAAGATGCCAATGATAATGCCACCACACTTACCTTCAGCATCAAACGTACTGCTGCCATTGCACCTGCACCCAATATGCAGAAAGACAGCAGGTATATGCTTCCCAATCAAATCAACATATTTGAAACGGCTGATGTACAAATGGTGAGCACAGAAAAAAGTTTTTATGATGCCTTTCGGTTTAACTACAACTATAAAACCAATGCCTCAGCCGTTTCCAATGTACATGTAATGCACACGCCACTTATACCTGTGCACGACAGTATGATATTTCGCATCAAGCCCAATAAATCCATTTCAGAAGCTGCACGCAATAAAGTCATCATGATTAAAAATGCACGTGGTAAAACAGTTATTGAAAGAGCAGCTTTTGTAAAAGGCTGGTATGAAGCAAAGTTCAGAGAGTTTGGTGAGTTGTGGTTGGAAACAGATGAAGTGCCGCCTACCATTGCTGTTGCAGGTATTGTTGATAGCGGAACGGTTGTCAATAATGCTTTAATCACCGTTACGGTTGCTGATAATAAAAAAGAAATCCGGCGCTTTCGTGCAGAGCTGGATGGAGCCTGGCTTTTGTTCAGCGGGTTAGGGCCTGTGTTTCGTTACCGGGTTGATGAATATTGCCCTGAAGGCGAACATGAATTGAAACTGATAGCAGAAGATGTAGCGGGCAATATAACAGAGCGAGTAATCCGGTTTACAAGAAAATAATATTCCTTCGTTTTCAAGTACTCAACTTTTTTACTTCTTTGCTGTTGTTGTGTAAACGTTTTACGAACTATGGCCACTAAGAAAAAAGCAATAAAAAAAGCAGCAGTAAAAACAAAGAAGGCTCCTGCCAAAAAGAAAGCAGCTAAGAAAACGCCATTTAAAAATCACCAAACGCATTTACAAGCAGGAGATGCCGCACCATCATTTAATGGAATAGACCAGGATGGCAAATCCATTTCATCAACACAATACAAAGGCAAAAAACTGGTGCTTTATTTTTATCCGCAGGATGATACGCCTACCTGCACTGTACAAGCATGTAATTTCAGAGATAATTTCAACGCACTCAAAAAAGCAGGTATTGAAATTGTGGGCGTAAGTGAAGACAGTACAGCAAAACATAAAAAGTTTGAAACAAAGCATCAATTACCATTTCGTTTAATTGCAGATGAAACGCATGCAGTCATTAATGCTTTTGATGTGTGGGGCAAGAAACAGTTTATGGGTAAAATTTATGATGGGCTCATCCGCACTACATTTCTCATTAACGAAAAAGGCGTAATTGAGCATGTAATAAACAAACCAGATACCAAAAACCATAGCAGGCAAATCCTGGAATTATGGTAATAAAAAAGTAATCGCTATCATAGGTTAAAGCAGCATTTAAAGCTTAAATTAGGTCATGATTTTAAAAACCAATTAGAATTTATATGAAAAAAATAATAACGGTTACAGCAATCGTTTTAACCATTACACTTGTAGCTTGTAAAAAAGAAAAAGAAGGTTCCGGTGGTGGCCCTAATGTAACGCCCATTGATTGCGGCACAGTTAAGTTTTCTTCCAACATATTGCCACTCATAACTGCCAAATGCGCAACCGCCGGCTGCCATGCAGCAGGCAGTTCCAATGGCCCCGGAGCACTCACAAATTATAACCAGATATTTACAAGCCGCACACAGGTGGCAAATGCCATAAACTCAAACAGAATGCCGCCCGGCGGCCCTTTAAGCAGTGGGGAGAAACTTCAGTTATCCTGCTGGATAGACGCAGGCGCCCCTAATAATTAATAACCTGCATACAATACATACAAAGCCCCGCTGGTAGCGGGGCTTAATCATTTCCGGTTCATTGGTAAATTCATTTTTTCAATAGAACGGATTTCAGATTTTTCTTCGGTTTCAGGATTTAGGCGGTTTTCGTCAGGATTTTTGGATTTCAATTACTGTTTGATTCTTCGGTCAAACTTCATTGGTATTGGATGATGGTGTGAATATAGATGTACTTTTTTGAACCTCACCAACAATTTAAAATGCAAAAATTTAAATTAAGAGCTAACCCCTAGAATTGTATGAGGGCTTACTTTGCAATACACTTAAAAAATTAATTTCTCCATTTAAGCGTTTGGATCAAATGCTGCATGTCTTTGTAAAGAAACTGTTCTACAGGTTGTATGGAATCATAGTTAGGGGTTGAATTAAAATACAAAGCGCCCCTTAAGAAATGACGGATACTGTCAGTAACAAAAAATTGCTTGCCGGTAGCTGCGTTTCCACCAACGTCAAAAATAAAACCGCTTACACCGGAAGCACCCTTCACAGGTATTTCGTCAATTGAACTTGCTTTAAGTGTGTGTTTGCTTGTCATCTTAAAAGCATCATCCACCAGTTTTGAAAACTCATTTTTACCAATAAGTTTGTAACTCATATGAAGTCGGCCATCAAATTGAGGAAAGTCAATATTTATCCAAAACTCATTTTCAGGTTTATCATCAAAAAAAGTACTGTCTTTTAATACAGACCCATAAAGCGGGTATTCAAAAGTGTAAGGATAACCGGGCTTATCAAATAGTACATATTTCTTTTGTGGCAATTCAATTTTAAAATATCCTTTTGGTTTTGGTACAGGATCAGAATTGCAGGCCATGAGTAAAGAGCCGGCTAAAAGTATAAACGTGCATACATAAAACTTCATCAGCAGATATTAATAGCGTTTACAAATGAGTTTTTAATCTTCAACCTCAGGCTTAATGGTAACCTTTACTTTTTGTATACGGTTACGGCTCACCTCCATTACGGTAAATGTAAAATCGCCCGACTGTAAAACTTCATTTACTTTGGGCAACCGCTCTGCAATTTCAAGCACCAATCCTGCAAGTGATTCACTTTCGCCCCTTACTCGGTCAAATGTTTCAGGTGGCAGCCCCATTACTTTACATGCATCATGAATCATAGTTTTTCCTTCAAACAGATAATTGAAATCATCAATCTTTTTATTGATTGTTTCTTCTTCATCAAACTCATCTTTAATATCGCCGATTATTTCTTCGAGGATATCTTCCATGGTTACAATGCCGCTTGTGCCTCCAAACTCATCCACTACAACTGCAAAATGTATTTTCTTTTGCTGAAATTCCTTTAGCAGGTCATCAATGAGTTTTTGTTCCGGCACAAAAAATGGTGAACGCATTAACTGGTGCCAGTTAAATGATGCGGGCTCATCAATATGATTGAGTAAATCTTTTGTATGCAAAATACCTGCTACCTCATCCAGCGTAATTTTGTAAACAGGCAGCCTGCTGTAATGAAGTTCTTCTATACGTTTAATAACAGCAGTAAAATCTGAGTCATACTCAATACCGCTCACATCCAAACGGGAGCGCATTACCTGTTTTACTGTAATGTTGCTGAACTTTTGTATGCCTTTCAGGATTTTCTTTTCTTCAATGGTGGCCTCTTCTTCACTCATCAAATCAATGGCATAATCCAGTTCATCTGCTTTTATGGAAGATGTTTGATATTTTGACAATCTTTTTTCAATGCTATCTGAATAACCGGAAAGCCAATGCCCGGTTGTGCGGAATATGGGATAAACAACAGAATCAATGAGCCAACTGGCAGTTAATGCAAAAAATAAATTGTTGTGTGAAGCCCATACTTTAGGGAGTATTTCGCAAAACAACAGGATTAATGCACTGATGGCAATGGCTTTGATGGTAAATTCCATCCACAAATGATCATGTTTTAGCTGCAGCAATTCATCAATCAAAAAATTGGAAATAAAAATAATACCCAAATTAAAAAATGTATTGGCACTGAGTAAGCTGCCCATAAGTACTTTGGGTTCTTCCAGCAGATCTACAACTCTCCTTGCATTATCATCATTCTTTGTTTTAAGCATATTGAGATCCTTATACTTCAGCGAAAAAAACGCCACTTCTGCCCCACTTACAATGAAGGAGAAAAATAAAAGAATGAGAAATAAAACAACAAGTACCGGCAGGCCCTGCGCCGCCAGTAAAACGGGTTGTAATGTAAATAGAAAAGAAAAACTATCAGTACTTATATCCACTCCATTGGTTTTGGTAAAACATTTGCCGGGTAAAAATAAGGCTTATGAAGCAGTTGTATTAAAAAGGCAAATCTCCGCTTGGTTCACCTATGGGCGGTAAGTCATCAGGATAATTAGGGGCATGCTGTTCGTTTGGTTCATGCTTATGTGTACCATCAGTTCTTTTATCCAGCATTATTAAATTATCACCAATAACTTCTGTCATAAATTTTTTAACACCTTCTTTATCTTCCCAGCTACGGGTTTTTAATCGTCCTTCAATATAAACAAGGCTTCCTTTGTGCAAATATTTTTGAGCAAGGTCTGCCAGCCCCCGCCACAGAACTACTGTGTGCCACTCAGTTTGGCTCACCAGCTTTCCGGTACGGTCCTTAAATGTTTCAGTAGTTGCCAGTGGAAATTTGGCTACGGCAATATTGCCTTCTAATTGCTGCAACTCCGGGTCTCTCCCAAGATTGCCGATAAGCATCACACGGTTAACGCCTCTCATGGTATATAGTTTTAATTATGAATACCAGGCCAGCCTTGCAGATGGTTCCTGTTTTGCTCCCATCCAAGTTACATTTTTTCAAGACGCTATCAAACAGTAGCACGTTTTTTATGAGGATTTTATTATGAACAACACATCTTAATGTATTACAACTGTAATTACATATGCCTGCAGTTTTTAAAATACATCCAAAAGTTTGCCTTTAATCAGCTGATGTATTACCCTTGGAAAAGGAAGCTCAGTGAGTTTTTCCTTAGTTTTCCATTCAAGTAATGCTGTCTTTTCTTTTTTATTGAGTTTTCCGGCAACAGCTACGGCATATATTGTTTGATGAGAAAGTTTTTGCACAACCGGTTTAGAAATGGTTAAAAGTTGTAATGAAGCAGAATGAAACAGTTTTTGTTTATTGACAATGTCGGACTTAATAAATGCTTTCCATTCCTTTTCAGTACGAAATTCCATTAAGGGAAACTGGTATAAATCCTGCCACACATCTCTGCTACGGCGTTTTTCAACTGCTATTGAGTTTTTATAAGCCATTGCAAAAAATACAAACCAGCGGCTGCGTTGTAGTAACGATTTTTCTTTTACAGGCAGCTGCAATACTGTTTTTTGCTTAAAAGCTGTACATCCGGCCTGCAAAGAACATTGGTTACATAATGGATTATCAGGCTTGCATACAGTAGCTCCAAAATCCATAATTGCCTGATTGTAAACTGCAGCTTTATCTTTTGCCAGGCATTCTTTTGCCAAATGTTCAAATACTTTTCTACCCTTGGTACTATCAATTGGTGCAGCTTCTCCAAAAAATCGACTCAATACCCTTAATACATTACCATCCACAACTGCATAAGGAAGATTGTATGCAAATGAAGAAATAGCTGCAGCTGTATAAGGACCTATACCTTTTAAATTAAGAATGCCCTCATAGGTATCAGGAAATTGCCCATTCATTTCAAACGTCACTTTTTGAGCCGTGGCATGCAGATTTCTGCAGCGGTTATAATAACCTAATCCTTCCCAAAGTTTAACCACTTCAGTAAGAGGTGCATCAGCCAGTTTTGAAATTGTAGGGTATGCCTTTAAAAAGCGTTCATAATATTTCCACCCCTGCTCTGCACGGGTTTGCTGGAGTATAATTTCGCTCAGCCATATGCGGTAAACATCCTTTTCACCCTTCCAGGGCAGCTCTCTTTTATTATAATGCCGGTGCCAGAATAAAAGACTTTGTTGAAAAAATAAAGCTTGTTTTCTTAACATGAAACTTAAAAATCACTCTTTTGTTGAGCCTTTACCAACAAATATATCAACTCTGCTCAAACTATTATTAAGCGTTAAAAATCAATTACTTATCAAAAAATATATTTGCATTATTCAATTATTATCACCATCTTTATAAAAGAATTTAAGTGCAGTTTGATCACCCTTAAAAAAATTTCATAAGATGAGAAAAGCAGATTTGGTTAATCAGATTTCAGAAAAAACAGGAATACCCAAAGTGGATGTTTTGGTTACACTTGAAACGATGTTTAAAGAAGTTAAAGAGTCGCTTGCATCCGGTCAAAACATTTATATCCGTGGTTTTGGTAGTTTTATTACTAAAAAAAGAGCTGCTAAAATTGGACGTAATATCAAACGTAACACAGCTGTTCATATACCGGAGCATTATATTCCTGCATTTAAGCCTGCAAAAGAGTTTGTGGCAGATGTAAAAGAAAATCGCTCAGGAACTTAACTATATTAAAGTTATTGTTATTGGCTTAGCTGCCTTAGCTTTGCATTTCAATTTTTTGAAAAAGTGAACAGGCAACAAATCATAATCATTTCAACCGCAGTAATTGCGGTTTTTCTTTTGTTTTTCTTTGGCAGAACGGTTGCGGATCATAGCGGTCATAACCATGCTGCTCCTGCTGCTACAGGTACTTCAGCGGCAGGCAGTCTTGACTTTCCTACGATGCTAGGGTTAGCTAAAAAACGCCTCAATGCCCAGCAGCTTGAAAAGGTTACACAATGGGAAAACAATGTAGTACGTGGAAATGTAAAAGAGCAGCAAATACAAACCTATAAAACTTTATCCCGGTTCTGGATGGATACTATAGGAGCTTTTGTTCCTTATATCAAATATCTAGGAGAGGCTTATAAGTTGGAAAATTCGGAGAAAAACCTCACCTTTGCTGCCCATTTGCTGTTAACAGAGCTTCAAACGGTTGAGGAACAACCCCTTCAGGTTTGGATGGCACGTGAGGCAAAAGAGTTATTTGAAAAGGCTTTGGAACTAAACTCCGCCAACGATTCTACAAAAATTGGCCTTGGCAGCACCTATTTTTTTGGTGCAGCCAGCGCAAATGAACCGCCCATGAAAGGGATTGGTTTATTAAGAGAAGTTGCCGAAAAGAATCCCGAAAATGCTTACGCACAATATATGCTGGGAGTGGGTGCTGCATTGAGCGGACAGTGGGACAAAGCTATTGAACGGTTTACCAAAGTAGCAGAATTGCAACCTGATAACATGGAAGTTCTGTTGCGGGTGGCAGATGCCTGTGAAAAAACAGGCGATAAAGCAGCGGCTAAAAAATGGTTTCTGGAGTTTTTGCAAACCGTAAAAAGATTAGATGCCTCCGGAAAATTTAAAGCCAATCCGGATATGGTAAAACAGATAGAAGAGCATATAAAATCATTATAGCCCTTTTTTCAGAAAAGGTTAAAGTGAAATTATTATAGAGTAAACAATATTATTTAACTGAACACGTAAAACTTATTGGTATGCCTTGCGGTAAAAAGAGAAAGCGTCATAAAATTGCAACGCACAAGCGTAAAAAACGCTTAAGGAAGAACCGTCATAAGAAGAAGAATAAATAAGCTTCTTTATATAACGGAGTCCTGCCCTTTATTTCGGGCAGGACTCTTTCCTCTTTATTGTACGCTATTGCAGAAATTCAAAAACGTTGCTTGTATTTGTAATGCTGCATATAGTTTTATTCCTTCCTTGATCAGGTGAGGTACGTTGGTTCAATTAAACAAATTTTTTAGTGAACAAGGAACTGATCATTAATGCCGCACCCACCGGTGTGGAAATTGCACTTTTAGAAGATAAAAAATTAGTAGAACTGCATCAGGAAAGTCATGATGCCAGCTTTACAGTAGGTGATTTGTATCTTGGCAAAGTAAAAAAACTTGTGCCGGGTATGAATGCGGCCTTTGTAGATGTTGGGTTTGAAAAAGACGGCTTTCTGCACTATACTGATTTAAGCCCTTATATCCGTTCTCTTTTAAAATTTACAAGTCACTCCATGCAGGATAAATCTGAAGGTATTTCAGATTTTGGAAAATTTCAAAACGAAGCAGAAATTGTAAAAACAGGAAAAATTGGTGATGTCCTTAGTGGTAAGCCAAGCATCCTGGTTCAAATTTTAAAAGAACCGATTGCAGCAAAAGGCCCACGCCTCAGTTGTGAAATTTCATTACCGGGGCGTTTTGTAGTAATTACACCTTTCAATGATATTGTTGCGGTTTCACGAAAAATACACTCCGGTGATGAGCGGAAACGTCTTCAAAAAATAGTAGAAGCCATTAAGCCCAAAAACTTTGGAGTAATTGTGCGTACTGCAGCAGAAGGTAAAAACACAGCAGAGCTTCATGAAGATTTAAACAACCTCGTAAGCACATGGCATACCATCCAGCGTAATCTTAAGAATGGTGTAGCTCCGGCAAAAATTTTAGGTGAACAGGATAAAACCACCAGCATTCTTCGTGATTTGCTTAACTCAGACTTTAACCGAATAGTTGTAAATGATAAAAACATTTATAACGATGCAAAAAATTACATCCAAAAAGTATCTCCGGATAAAACAGATATTGTAAGCTTTTATCAAAATGGCTCACCCATATTTGACAATTTTGGTATTACCAAACAGGTAAAAGCAGCATTTGGAAAAACGGTAAATCTGGCCAGTGGTGCTTATCTTATTGTAGAACATACAGAAGCATTACATGTAATTGATGTAAACAGCGGTTATAAAAGTGTAAGTGCCAATCAGGAAGAAAACGCCCTGCAAACTAACCTTGAAGCGGCAGATGAAATAGCACGTCAGCTTCGTCTTCGTGATATTGGTGGCATTATTGTGGTTGATTTCATTGATATGAAGCTGCCCGAAAATAAACGTAAGCTGGCAGAAGCCATGGAAGAGTTTATGAAGATTGACAGGGCCAAGCATGCAATCCTTCCCATTTCCAAATTTGGTTTGATGCAAATTACAAGGCAGCGTATGAAGCCCGAAGTAAACATCAACACGCAGGAAATCTGCCCCAGCTGCCAGGGAACCGGGAAGGTTTCTTCTACCTTAATTCTGGAAGATGAAATAGAAAAGAACCTAAGCTACCTGATTATGCAAAAACATTCAAAGCTCACAATAGAAGTTCACCCAATCCTTGAAGCATACCTGAAAAAAGGATTTCCATCACGCCGCAGAAAATGGGGCTGGAAGTACAAACAGAAAATTAAAGTGCGTGCAAACAGTGGCTATCATTTAACTGAATATCGCTTTTTTGATGAGCAGGATGAAGAGATAAAACTGTAAACAATTTTAAATACCCTGACCAAAAAGACCTGTTGATGTAACAGGTCTTTTTGTTATAACAATATCTTATACAATTCAGGTATAACGTTTTGCGTTACATGCCATACAATCTCAATACCACAAGCATGAAATTCCAATTCTTAATACTAATGTTTTGTTGCTGTACTTTTAAACTGGCTGCACAGGATACAGCATTAAATGCTTCAGCTCAACAGACTGAACTGAGAGACGTAACTCAACGGATGAAGCTTTATCCTAATCCTTCTTCAAACTGGATGTTCATTAATCATCCGGCAGCAACTGCTAAAACTGCACAATTAAAAATTATAGATTTAACCGGAGTAACAATGTTGGTTGTAATGGTTAGAAACAAAGCTGAGCAAACAATTATAAATGCATCGGGATTGAGTGCCGGCAATTATTTGCTTGTTTTCAATAATGGAGCAGAGCGTGGCATCTTAAAATTCAGAAAAGAGTAAACTTACCGTACCGCAATCATACTTATTTCCACATTTACATTTCGTGGCAATGTTTTTACTGCTACAGTTTCACGTGCAGGAAAATCACCATCAAAATACTTTCCATACACTTCATTTACTTCACTGAAATAACTCATGTCGCTTAAAAAGATAGAAGTCTTTACCACATGGGCAAACGTTAAACCTGCTTCCTGTAAAACAGCTTTCAGGTTATGCATTACCTGATGGGTCTCCGTGGGGATATCAGCATTGTTTAATTCACCTGTAGCAGGATTAAAGCATACCTGACCAGATAAAAAAATCATATTCCCTGCTTCTACGGCCTGACTGTATGGACCAATGGGTGAAGGCGCATTTGTTGTATTAATAATTTTCTTTTGCATACTACAAACTTAAAGGATAAAGACGAAACACCCTTTATCTGAAATTTGACTGATGATACTTGTAAAATACCTTGGCAAGAAACATTCCTGTACTAAACCATTATTTTTGCAACCATGCACATCCTCATTATCACAGATAAGGAGCCTGTTTCTTCACTTTGGGGGAAGCCATTTCCGTTAGAAGGATGTGTTGTCCTTTATTCTATTGAGCCAACAAAAACAAACATCGAAGCTTGTGATGTATTAATTGACTTAACGTTTGAAGAATACATAAATCGAATTGAACTTTATAAAACAAGCGGTAAAATAGTCTTTATCGCTTCGGTTACAGATACCCTTAGCTCGCTGGGTGCAGCATCAGCATTCATTGCAAGATTTAATAATTGGCCCTCATTTCAGGAAAGAAGCAAAGCTGAGTTTGCTATAAATAAAGAGTATCTGCAAAAATTAGATGCTTTACTCAAGGGTTGGAATATTGAATATGAAGTTTCAGTCGATACGCCCGGTTTAATTAGCGCCCGCATTGTTGCTATGATTATTAATGAGGCATTTTTGGCAATTGAAGAAAGTGTAGCCAATGAAACTGATATTGATACGGCCATGAAATTAGGTACGAATTATCCCAAAGGTCCTTTTGAGTGGTGCAATGAAATTGGAGCTAAAAAGATTGTTACGCTATTAGAACAGTTAGCCGTAATTAACAGCAGCTATACGCCAGCCACATTACTAAAACAAAAAGCACATGAGCAGTAAGTACATACTTTGTATAGATGCTTCAGTGCAAACAGCATCAGTAGCACTGGCAAACAAGAATGAATTGATTGCTTTAAAAACCTGTGTACAGCAAAGGGAGCATGCTTCATTTATACAACCCGCTATTCAGGAAATGTTAAATGAACTGCAACTTGACGTAACAAACATTACAGCTATTGCTGTTACTGCCGGTCCGGGCTCTTATACAGGATTGCGTGTTGCAATGGCATCATCAAAAGGCTTGTGTTATGCATTAAACATTCCGCTTATTACACTTAATACTCTTGAGGTGATGGCATACGCAGCTGTACTGCAAATTCAGAAAGCTGTTTTTTACTGCCCTTTAATTGATGCACGCAGAATGGAGGTCTTTACTGCAGTGTACAATAAACAACTGGAAACAATTCTTAATCCTCAGGCATTGCTGTTAAATGAAACAAGTTTTTCTGAACTATTAAATAAAGAAACCGTTTGCTTTTTTGGAAACGGCGCTGCAAAATGGAAACAGGTATGCAAACATCCAAATGCTATATTTGAAACAACAGAATGGAATGCTTCAACAATGATTGAAGCTGCATGGCAACATTTCAACCAAACTAACTTTGCTTCCGTTGCTTATGCTGTGCCGCTTTATTTAAAGGAATTTTATAGTACGCTAAAAACAGCTAATCTTTAACCCATCTGTAATGAACGAGCTTCAAAATCAAAATATCAACAATATTCAATTACCTGATGCACTTGCTGTAAAAAAAACAGCTGTTATTTTCCGTGCAGTTAATCATAAACTAAGGCAGCAAATGCTCCTCTTACTTTTACAGCATGACCAAATGACTGTGACAGAAATTTTTTCACGTCTCTTTTTAGAGCAATCCGTTGCTTCACAGCATTTAGCGGTGCTGCGCCGGGCAGGTTTTGTAAAAACCAAGCGGGAAGGTAAACTCATTTGGTACAGCGTGAATCCCCAGCGACTGGAGCAGGTTCAAAAAGCAATTGACGCACTAAGTAGCCGTTAGTTATGAGCCCTGTTCAAGAGCCTGCTTTCACTTAACTTTGCTCAAATTTTTTCTTATGTACATACAGCAACTTTATACCAATTGCATAAGTGAAGCTGCCTACTATATTGAAAGCAATGGTGAATGTGCCATCATTGACCCGCTGCGTGATGTGGAAGTATATATTCAAATGGCAAAAGAACGTAATGCATCGATTAAGTATATTTTTGAAACCCATTTCCATGCAGATTTTGTAAGCGGTCATCTGGATTTAAGTAAGCAAACAGGTGCCCCTATCGTATATGGTCCGGATACTGTAACCAACTTGCCGGTGCATATTGCTAAAGATGGTGAGCAATTTAAAATTGGCAATCTTACTTTGGAAGTACTTCACACACCGGGGCATACCTTAGAAAGCTCCTGCTACTTACTCAAAAATGAAGAAGGAAAAGACTATTGCATTTTTACCGGCGATACGTTATTTGTAGGTGATGTGGGACGTCCGGATTTAGCACAGGGTGGAGATATAACGATGAGTGAACTGGCAGGGATGATGTATGATTCATTGCAGAAAAAAATCATGCCATTGGCTGATGATGTTATTGTTTATCCTGCACATGGTCCAGGCAGCAGTTGTGGTAAAAGTTTGGGTAAAGAAACCTTTAGTACTATTGGTGAACAAAAACAAACCAACTATGCATTGCAGCCACAAACCAAAGAAGAATTTATTAAGGCGGTTACAGATGGTTTAGCTGCACCGCCCAAATATTTTCCTGTAAATGTAAAAATCAATAAAGAAGGTTATGATGCACTTGATGCGTTATTACAAAAAGGAATGAAGCCATTAAGCATCAATGAGTTTAAAGAACAGTCCAACCAGGATAAAACAATTATACTGGACACACGCAATGCCGCTGTATTTACTGAAGGTTTTATACCCGGCAGCATCAGCATTGGTTTAGAAGGACGTTTTGCTGAATGGGCCGGTGCTTTATTATCATTTGACGACAACATGCTATTGGTTACTGAAGAAGGCAAAGAAGAGGAAACGATTGTGCGTTTGGCAAGGGTGGGCTTTGATAAAGTGATTGGCTATTTAAATGGCAGTTATAATGCATGGAAGGCAGCAGGGGAAAAAACAGATATGATCATTGATGTGGAAGCAGATGAACTGGCGATGGATATACCACATGATGATCGTTTGCTCATTGTGGATGTACGCAAGGAAACTGAATATGCTGATGGTCATGTAAAAGATGCCGTGAACATTCCATTAAACGATTTGATTGACCCTGCTATGATAGCAAATATAGAAGACAGTGATAACTTATACATTCATTGTGCCGGTGGCTACAGAAGTGTAATAGCGGCTTCTTTATTTAAGCGACAGGGATATCACAACTTAAGAAATGTAGTTGGTGGCTGGAGTAAGATAAAAGAACAGAAAATTAAAATAGAGAAAGAAACTTCAGTATTAAACTAAAAAATAAAAGCCGGATGCATTATCCGGTTTTTTTATGCTAATGGTTGTCCATACGCTTCTTTCCAATCATGCTTCCAGCGGCGATGACTCCACAACCAGTTATGCGGCTGCTGCTCTATTAATGATGTAATTTTTTTTACATAAAGTTGTGTCAGTTCGCCTTCACTAAGCTTTGAAGCATCATCCGTTAACAATTCAAAATTCATTTGATAGTATCCCCTTTTTATAATAGTGCTCCAGGTGAGCACTACGGGGCATGCTTTTTCACGTGCATAACGTTCCGGTCCTTTTACAAAAGGTGTAAGCTTATTAAAAAAAGGGAGCCAGTAAGCATTGTTGGGATTACCGGGATTTTGATCTGCTACCAATGCCAGTATATGCAATTGATTTCGCCAAGCTGTAAATTTATTTTTCATATCCGTAGCGGGGAGCATGACAGTGCCATAACGGGTACGCAAATCATAAAATATTTTATTGAGCGATTTCGCTTTAATGGGCATATACACAGCTACCAGCGGTTGCTTTAAACGATAAGCCATTGACAGATTGAGATACTCCCAATTAAACTGATGGCATGCATGCATCTGACAGGATTTATTTTGTGCAGCGAATGCATCAAGCAATGATACATCCATCTGCACATGCTTATCTAAAAACTTTTTACCGTTGGTAAAGAGCTTGATACTTTCAATAAAACTATCAATGAAAGCATGATAAAATTTTTTTGCCAGCAGCAGCAACTCTTTCTCATGCTTTTGAGGAAATGCCTGACGTAAGTTTTTTAATACTACTTCTTTTCTGTAGCCAAATACATAAAACACCATTACATAGATGCAGTCAGCTATAAAATAAAGGACCCGCAGCGGTAGCAGAGATAATAACCATAACAAACTATAAACGAAGTAGTACATGTGTGTAATTTAGTAGTAATGGTTCTTGGTTATTCCAATATGGGCCTCAACCACCTCGTTGCTTCTTCCAAACTCATTGCTTTCCGTTCAGCATAATCTTTCAATTGATCCTTTTCAATTTTACCCACACCAAAGTACTTGCTGTCAGGATGTGCAAAATACCAGCCACATACGCTTGATGCAGGATACATGGCCAGTGATTCAGTAAGATGAATACCTGTGGCCTCTTCACCACCCAGTAATTGAAACAACTTATATTTTTCTGTGTGATCAGGACAGGCAGGATAGCCCGGTGCGGGACGAATGCCTGTATACTGCTCTTTAATTAATTCTTCATTTGATAAGTTTTCGTTCTTATCATAACCCCAGAACTCTTTACGTGTGCGCTCGTGCATGAGCTCAGCAAAAGCTTCGGCTAAACGATCAGCCAATGCCTGCAGCATAATTTTATTATAGTCATCATGTGCTGCTTCAAATCGTTTGATGTGCTCTTCGATGCCTCGGATGGTAACACTGAATGCTCCAAGATAATCCTGGATGTTTGCTTCAGCAGGCGCAATAAAATCAGCTAATGAAATATTTGGCTGGCCTTCGGCCTTTTTAATTTGCTGACGAAGGAATTGAAGATGCACTACTTCATCTGGTCCTGCTTTTTCATTTAGTAAAGAAACCGAGTCTTTGTTGTTGCTGTTGGCCGGCCAGAAACCAATGGTTCCTTTTGCAATCAGCCATTTTTCATTCACAATTTTATCAAGCAAAGCATTGGCATCATTATAGAGTTTTGTTGCTTCCGTACCAACAACAGCATCACTCAATATCGCAGGAAACTTTCCATGCAGCTCCCATGCAATAAAGAATGGCTGCCAATCAATATATTTTCTGATGGCACTTAAATCATAATCATCAAATTGCTTTGTTCCTGTAAATGTTGGAACTGCAGGTTTATAATTACCCCAGTCAATTTTTATTTTATGTTCCTGAGCTGCAGTAAATGATAAATATTCTTTTACCGGTTTTTTATTTTCAAAATCTTCTTTGAGTTTTTGATATTCTGTTTTTACGCTACCAAGAAAATCTTCCTTTTGTTCTTTATTCAATAAGCTTCCTGCTACCGTTACACTGCGGCTGGCATCCAATACATGCACTACACCATTATCATACTGCGGTGCAATTTTTACAGCCGTGTGCATACGGCTTGTAGTAGCGCCACCAATTAACAATGGTTGTTTCATGTTGCGGCGTTTCATTTCATGTGCCACATGCACCATCTCATCTAATGATGGAGTAATCAAACCTGAAAGACCAATGATATCTGCACCAAACTTTTCTGCTTCATCCAGAATTTTATCAGTTGGCACCATTACGCCTAAATCCTTTATTTCATAACCATTACAACCAAGTACAACGCCCACAATATTTTTTCCAATATCATGTACATCACCTTTTACTGTTGCTAATAATATTTTTGCCGCTCCTGCACTTTCTTCATTTACAGTGCCTGCTGCAATATGTGCATTCTTACGGTCTTCTTTCTCTTGTTCAATATAAGGTGTAAGTACTGCCACACTTTTTTTCATTACTCTTGCGCTCTTTACTACCTGCGGCAAAAACATTTTACCACTGCCAAACAAATCGCCCACCACATTCATACCTGCCATGAGCGGCCCTTCAATTACATCCAGCGGTCGTGGATATTTTTGTCTTGCTTCTTCTGTATCAGCATCAATAAAATCAGTAATCCCGTTTACCAATGAATGTTTTAAGCGTTCTTCAACAGAGGTATTACGCCATGCTTCATCTTTCACTTCCACTTTACCTTTTGCTTTTACTGTTTCAGCAAAAGCAATCAGTTTTTCAGTGGCTTCGTTGTTATCGTTATTGCGATTCAGAATTACATCTTCACATAATTCTCTCAACTGCGGTTCAATTTCATCATACACCACCAATTGTCCTGCATTTACAATACCCATATCCATGCCTGCACGGATTGCATGATACAGGAACACACTGTGCATGGCTTCACGCACATGCTCATTGCCACGAAATGAAAAGGAAAGATTGCTTACACCACCGCTGATTTTTGTAAGCGGCATCAGCTGTTTGATTTCCTGAGTGGCTTCAATAAAATCAACACCATAATTATTATGTTCTTCCAATCCTGTTGCTACAGCAAAAATGTTGGGGTCGAAAATAATATCCTGCGGTGCAAAGCCCACTTTCTCAGTTAAAATTTTATACGCACGGTAACAGATTTCAACTTTGCGTTGTTTGGTATCAGCCTGTCCCACTTCATCAAAAGCCATCACCACTACTGCTGCACCAAACATTTTGCATATTTCTGCCTGCTCAATAAATTTTGCTTCTCCTTCCTTCATGGAAATGGAATTCACAATACACTTGCCTTGCACACATTTTAATCCTGCAACAATGATTTCAAATTTTGATGAATCAATCATCACCGGAATTTTGGCAATATCAGGTTCACTCTGCAACAGGTTGATGAATGTTCTCATTGCTTCCACGCCGTCCAGCAACGCATCATCCATATTTACATCAATGATTTGTGCTCCGCTCTCCACTTGTTGCCTTGCCACACTCAATGCTTCTTCGTATTTATTTTCTTTGATAAGGCGTGCAAACTTTTTACTGCCTGTTACATTGGTACGTTCACCAACGTTTATAAAGTTGGTTTCCGGACGAACGACGAGTGGTTCTAAACCGCTGAAACGGGAATATGGTTTGATCGTATTCATTTATTTATGCTAAAGCTGTTTCAGTAATTGGTAATGTTCTTGGTTTCAGATTTTTAACATGTTCTGCAATATGCCTGATATGGTCAGGTGTGGTGCCGCAGCAGCCGCCCACAATATTTACCCAGCCTTCCTGCGCCCACTCTTCTAAATAATGACCCGTTTCTTCCGGACGCTCATCATATTCTCCCATGGCATTGGGTAAGCCGGCATTGGGATATGCACTTACATAACAACTTGCAATTTGTGATAGCTCTTCAATATGCGATCTCATTTCTTTTGCACCTAACGCACAGTTTAAACCTACACTCAACGGATTAGCATGCATAACTGAAATATAAAAGGCTTCCAGTGTTTGTCCGCTTAAAGTGCGGCCGCTTGCATCAGTGATTGTTCCGCTGATGGAAATAGGCAATTCAGGTTTACCGGTATCTTTAAAATATTTTTTGATAGCATAGATGGCCGCCTTGCAATTGAGTGTATCAAAAATCGTTTCAATGAGGAGTAAATCAACGCCTCCATCTACCAAACCCTGTACCTGTTCATAATAGGCTTTCTCCACCTGGTCCCATGTAACGGCACGGTAGCCGGGATTGTTTACATCAGGCGACAAGCTTAATGTTCTGTTTAACGGACCAATAGCACCTGCCACAAATCGTGGTTTTGACGGGTCTTTGGCTGTGTATTCATCCGCAGCTTTTCTTGCAATTTTTGCGCCTGCCACATTTATTTCATATACATAATCTTCCAAACCAAAATCTTCCTGTGCAATGGTAGTGCCAGCAAATGTGTTGGTTTCAATAATATCTGCACCTGCTTCCAGATATTGTTTGTGAATGCCTTCAATAATTTGTGGCTGTGTGAGGTTGAGAATATCACTGTTGTTTTTTACATCCTTTGGCCAGTTTTTAAACCGTTCGCCACGATAGGTTTCTTCAGTGGGTTTGTGCCGCTGAATCATGGTACCCATAGCACCATCAATGATAAGAATGCGTTTTTGTAATTCTTTTCTAATATCGCTCATAACTTACTATTTAATGGCAGAACTGCTGAAAGTTGTACATGCGTAGAAGTGCCCCGCTGAAGACGGGATTTGCAATGCGACGCAACAAAAGCATCATTACAGCACCAACGCCGACGACCGAACCATTTTCTTTGAACTATAAACGATTGAAAAACCTGTGAGGGAGTTTGTAACGTTTATTAGTTCCGTTGGCCGAACAATAAACAAATCCGCCAAATGCAGTGCAAATGTAAATGAAAAAGCCGCACCATCAAAGGGTACGGCTTTAATAATGCAAGCAAACTTTAGTTTTTAGTAAGATGCAATTGGTCGTCCTGAGCAGGGTTATCATCCTTGAGTTTGATAACTGTTGAAGTTTTTTCAGTTATCAACCAATCATCATTCAACTCACTAAGCACGGGATCAGTGAAATTGATAATGAGTTGGGTGC
>CAYPBV010000001.1:99331-113236 GCA_964409025.1 uncultured Chitinophagaceae bacterium
TCATTGCCGCTCCTTTATGAGCCATTAACACACCTCCATCACCAAACATGAGGGCATAGCCATTGAAATCATTGGTTTCATCTTTTTCATCCCAATAAAAACTCACACGCCAGGTACCGTCTTTTAAGTTGGGCTCACCCGCTGGTGTATCCTCCTTTTTATTGGAGCAGGATGCAATCAGTAATAAGATGAGTACTGCCGCTGTATATTTCATAGTAAATAATTTTTAATGAGTTAAAGTTCTTAATTATCTGTGTGCGCTGCAAAAAAATGCTGTTGAACAGGAATTTTAAATAGTACAACAGGCATTAATTACCTGCCAGCCATTTTTTAAACTCCGGTGAGCGCTCTGTACTTACTATAGTTTCCTGCTTATTAGCCGGTTTTAGTTTTATTAAAACCCTGGCCTTTGTCCATGCCGTCATATCATCAATAGCATTGAGTGAAACAATAAACTGCCGATTGATTCGGAAAAACGTTTTGGGGTTGAGCATACGTTCCAATCCGTCAAGATTAAAATCAATAACATAACGTTTACCTTCTGCAGTAACTAAAAAGTTAGCCCGGTTCTCTGTATAGAAATAAGATATATCCTTTACTTCAATTGTTTTAATATGCTCACCGTAACGTATAATAAAACGATCACGGTATTGAGCAGCCGGCTGCTGCATGGTTTCCAAAAGTTTTTGGACATCAACAGGTGATTGTTGCTTTGCTTTTTGCTTTTTGAATTTTTCCAGTGCATTAAAGAGTTCTTCTTTTTTAACCGGTTTAAGTAAGTAATCAATACTGTTGAGTTTAAATGCCTGTAATGCATATTCATCATAAGCGGTAGTAAAAATGAGCGGACATTGTACATCCACCTGTTTAAAAAGTTCAAGGCTTAAACCATCTGCTAAATGAATATCTATGAGCATTACATCAGGTGATGGATTTTGCTGCAGCCATAGTTTTGCATTTGTTACACTGTCCAGTACAGCTACTATTACAGCATCCGGTTCCGTTTCATGAATGAGTTTTTGGAGCCGCTTTGCAGCGGGTTCTTCGTCCTCAAGCATTAGAATCTGAATCATACTATTTTAATTAATGGTAGTGAAATAATAAATGTTGATTGAGTATGTTCAATGTTCACTTCTTTATCTGCAATTAATTGAAACCGGTTTTTAATGTTCTGTAAGCCCAGCCCCTCTCCTTTTTCTGTATTTAACTTTGGATTGATATTGTTTTCTACAATTAAATACCTGTTGCTTATGTGTACATGCAATGTGAGAGGTTTTTCTTTTGATACTGCATTATGCTTTATTGCATTCTCTGCCAGCAATTGCAGTGTAAGCGGAGGTAAAGTATAAGCCGCAGCGTCTTGTACCGATATTCCGTTTATAAATTGCAATGCATCACCAAATCGCTTTTTCTGGATAAAAAAATAATGCTCCATAAATTTTAATTCTTCTTCCAGCGGTATAACATCTTTTTCCCGGAGGTTTACAATACTGCGGTAAAAATCACTGAGATGTTCTACATACACAGAAGCTTTCTTTGGGTCTTCATCAATAACATTAAGGAGTGTATTAAAACTGTTAAACAAAAAATGAGGATTTACCTGATTTTTTAAAGTTTCATACTGTGATTTGAGCTTTTCCGTTTTCAGCTGCTGTATTTTTTGCACTTCGGCTTCTCTTGTTTTAATAATTAAAATAAGAATAGCTGTAACAGCAGTAATACTCAGTATCAAAAACCACCATGTGCGCCAAAAGGGTTTTTTGATGGTAAACGTATAAGCAGCTTCAGATGCATTTGAGAAATTTCCGTTTACTGATGAGCGTACTCTGAATGTATAAGTATTTGGCAACAGTTTAGGAAAGTTTACATACCCGTCTTTTGTGGATTGCCATTCATTATTATAGCCCTCCAGCTTATATTGATACATAACTTTTGAAGGATCTGAGTAATAAAAACCTGTAAAAGTGAAAGAAAGATTATTTTCATCGTATGCAAAGGTTTTAACTGTTGTATCAATGGCGCTTAAAAATAATTCAAGGTTTACAATGCGTGTTTGCGGCAATGTAATGCGTTTGTAAGAAGGTATTTGAAAGGAATATACCCGGTTACCTGCCTGAAACCATGTTTTGGCACCATTGCTGAAACTGCTGTTGAGATTTGTATTCATGGCGCCTGCTCCGGCTGCAGAAGTAACAGGAGTAATAACACCCGTACCAGCATTAATCAAAAAACATTCACTGGCAGCAATACAAATTACATTACCTATAGTATCGGTAGTGAGAGAAGTGATGGCAGCATCCGGCAGGCCTTGTACTTTTCCAAAATGTGTAAACCGCTTACCATCATATTTATAAATTCCATTGTTTAATGAGTTGCACCAAATATTACCGTATTTATCTTCTGCCACGGAATAAATTACTTTTGCAGCCAATCCATCTTTTTCACGATATGCAGTATAGCGTCCATTGCGCCAAACAGCAAGTCCTTTACCATCAGTAGCAAACCATACATTACCCTTGCTGTCTTCAAACACATAATAAATATATGCCGAACCTGTAATGGAAACGGTTTCAAACTTCTCATACAACCGGGTAAGCATGTTATAATGCCACACGCCTTCGAGCGAATTAATCCAGATATTTTGTGCATTACCCGTTATTGAAAGAATACTTGCTTTGTGTATGTCTTTGTCGTCAAAAAGTGGTTGAATTTTTCCGGATTTAATGTTGTATTTAAACACGCCATCACCCATGGTACCTATCCAGATGGTTTGCTGCGCATCTAAGTACAAACAGGTGATGTCAGATTTTGATTTCAACGGAAGAGGAACAAAATAACTTTCATATGTACCTCCGGCAGGCTTGTAACAACGTAAGCCTCCTTTGGCAGTAAGCCAAAAGCAACCCTGATTATCCGGGAGTAAATCATTAACATAATTCATCTGATCATCAGGAATTGAAAATAAAGGTTGTAATTGTTCACCGGATGAGCGGTACAGTCCGGAATGTGTAAACAACCAGATATTTCCTTCATCATCTTTTACCGCACTTTTTAACGATGCTGTACTTGTTTTGCTCTTCTGGCTTGAGGATGACCTCTTGATGCTGATGATGCCCTGATTATGCAGTATCCACACCTCTTCATCCAGAGGAAGTATTTGTTCAACTGATACATCAGCCTCTGTTGCGTGAAAAAAATTTTCATAAGTATGGTTTGCTACATCAAACACTCCGGCATTTCCGTTTTGAAATCCGAGCCAAACTTTATTTTTCTGTTTGGCATCAGCATTAATAGTTTGTACAATATTATCGGGCAACCCCTGTGTGGTATTAATTACTTCAATTTCTTTTTCTCCGTTTTTGAATTTACACAGACTTATACCCTGGTCAGTGGCAGCAATGATGTAACTGCCTGTTACATGTAAATCATATACATAATCATCGCTCAACCCATCAGCTGTATTGATGTTGTAAACTTTTTTATTACTGTACACATAAATGCCTTCACCTTTTGTTGCCAGCCATACCTGACCCTGTGCATCCATTTTAATAGAGCTGATCCCTTTTTGCGGCAAACCTTCCTGCGGTTTCCACTCCTGTATGTTATTTTTTTCAAATAAAAAAACTGATCCATTGGCACACCCCATCCACAATACACCATTCCTGTCTTCAAAAAGACAGGAGACATTTTGTACATTTTCGTTTTTGTGTGAAAGCGGTTTTAAACTGATTCCGTTAAACAAATACAATCCGTTTGATGTGGCAGCATACATCATTCCTTTTTTAGAAAAGAGAAGGCAGGCAGGTTTGCCGCTCACTGCATCTGCATTTAAAACCGGAGTTAATGAAAGATTACTCTGTGCAGATAAATTAATGAAACATAATACTAAAGCACTGTATAATAATAAAAACCGCATTACTTTTGAATGAGAACGGCTGTTATTTCCACTTTTATTTCATTCGCCAGTTTTTCCTTTACCACCCGTGGAATTGGAATATTATGATCACTTAACAGCAGTGTAAATTTTGATTTTATTTTCATAACCCCATTCTTTACTTCAACTTCGCTTTTTATAATCCGTTCCTGCGATACCCCATGAACGGTGAGCATCCCTTTGGCACGGATGGAATAGACCCCATTAACAAACAACTTTACATCTTCAATAATTTTTCCACTGAATAATGCTTCCGGTATTTTTTCCGTTTCCATATAATTCTCATTGAAATGTTCTTTCTGGAGCGGACTGTTAAATCCTTCAAAAGAATTGATACGGACACGAAATGCAAAAGTTCGTTTGTCTGGATCAACGGCACCTTTTAGTTCTTTGCTGGAAGCATTAATTAATTCCATAGGTGCTTCTGAGCTGAAATGAATAATGCCGGTATTTGTTGCATAAATTCCGGGCTGCCCTGAGGTACCCATTAACAAAAAAGCAGAAAGTATGATAACAATTATTTTCATTTCTGAAAAAAGCAATTACGTTTCATCAATTGCGTGCTCTTATACATTTACTTTTTCTTTTTTTTGAATGAAAACACACGTGATATATTAAAGCCAAATAAGATATCACCATTACTCCAGGTACCAAAGTTTTCTGAAATAAAAGTACGCTCTGTCATTCCCGGTGAGTTAGTTATATGCAGTTGAAACACATGGCCTCCTGTTTCAATATCAACACCAAATGAAAGTGAATTAGTGGTATTGCTGAGTTTAAATTGTGGCAGCTGATAATAGTATTCCACATTTAAACTTACCCGTTTACTTATTTTTTGTCGGCCGCCAACACCAATTGCAATAATATCATTGGGGTCAGAGGCTAATGGTACAAGATTATGATGTACCAGAGTAGGCATTAACTGCAATGAAGTGTTTTCTGAAAACTTACGGGCAACCAACAACTGATAAGCATAATACAATCTGGAGCTGAAATAATTTTCTCGGTTGGGATCTGTCCATTTTAGTGTTTGAATCATTGCACTACCTACAAAACTCATGCTCAAAGGCATTGTTACCCTGCCGGTTGATTGCCGCAAAATTTTATACTTTACAAATGCATCGTATTGTTTTTGATACGTACTTCTGCCAAAACCAACACTGAGGCGTGGGGTAATACCATAATCAAATCCCCAGCGCATACTTGCATTATCCAGCCCAAAAAGTTCATATAAACCGGCATTGAGTTGCCCAAAGCGATGCTGAATTTTTAAATCGAGGATCCCCGGTGCTGTATTTTCTATACTATGCCCATTTATTAATCTCGTGGTTTTAAATGTAGCTACGGTGTATTGCACTTTATTTTTTTTCTCTTTCTTCTGCTCTTCTTCCAGCATTTTATCCAAATCTATATCCTGTGCTTTTGCAGTAATAACAGCACAAGCAGGAAGAAAGAAAATAATAAATTTTTTCATACATATAGTTTTGGTCGGCATTTTTTATTTTTTATAAGGTTCATAAGAACACAGTACTGTTACTTCTACAGATGATGCAATCTTTTCCTTAACAATAGAAGGAACTGTAATATTATACTCTGCAAGCTTTACATTAAACTTTGAAGAAGAACTTATTTTTCCTGCTTTTACAGTAATAGTTCCATTAGCCGTTATTTTATTGGTAACTCCATGCATGGTTAAATTACCTTCTACCACCACAGGATAAGTACCATCTTTTGAAAAATCTACTTTTGTAAGATCCTTAATGACTCCTTTAAAATCTGCTTTGGGATAAACAGTGCTGTTCATATAATCATCATCATTAAAATGCTGTTGCATGGCTGCTTTTTTAAACTGAAAACTTTTAATAAGTACCAAAAACTGTACTGCACCTGTTTTGGTGTTAATGGTACTGCTCACTTCATTATTTACTGCATCAATATCCTCAATAGCCGTGTGTGAAAAAAAACTGATGCGTCCGTTTCGGGTAAGATGCACATCCTGTGCATTTGTGTAAACAGTGCACAGAATAAGTAAAAGAAAAAACAACTGTTTCATGGTTACTGTTTTTTAGGGGGTTAATTATTAGGGGCTCCGTTTCGTATCCATGTGCGCAACTCAGCTATTCTGCAATCAGCCAGTCTGGGAGCGCCCTTAGGCATTGGGTTATTTGTTCTTGTTACAGCATTAAGGAGGGAGCCATTTGTGGCATACACTTTTACATCGTTATAAGTACCCAGCTTAATACCTCCTCCATTGGCGGCGGTACCGCCATGACAGGAAATGCAACTCGAGTTGAGAATGCTTATTATTTGAACACTGTATTTTACGGCCGAAGTATCGCAAAGATTGGCTCCGTACAGCAATTCTTCTTTATCATAATAACAGGAACTGATAATGAAAACAATTGCTGAAAAAGCGGCAACAAATTTTAATTTCATAAAAGAATGTTTTTAAATTTTAGTTATCAGGTGCTCCAGCATTTTTCCAATTTACAAATTGCTGAATATTACAATCAGATAATTTACCAACAGGAGGCATGGGTTTAAACGCCGGCTGATGGTTTATGGAGCCTAATAAACGACCATTAAGCGTTACTGTTTTAACGGTATTGTAATCAGTTAAATTTAAACCGCCGCTTGCAGTAGAAGCATCATGACAGCCGGCACAATTATTATTGATGATGGAACGAATTGTAAGACCGTAAGAAAACTGTAACGGATCGCAAGCAGAGGCACAATTAGTGGTATTCATGGCACCTTGTACTATCCATTTGTAGATGGAATCTTTTTGAGCTGTTGTTATTGGTGGGGCCGGTGGTGGTGGCATTCTTTCTTCGGGCTTTGTATCAATGATAACCCGCCAGTATTTACTGCCTGCAGGATCGTTCGGTTTGATACCCTTCATGATATCGGCAAAGTTATCTAATTGAATGCCTTCTTTTTTTGTGACAGCATCATGGCAACCACCTTTTGCACAATTAGAAACAAAGATGGGTAATACATTTGTTTGAAAACAAATAGTTGATGCTCCCGGCGGAGGTGGCGTTACATCTGGCGGCGCCCCATTTACAAGAGAAGGCTCATGCCTGCAGGCATAAACAATAACAATTAATGCTAACAGGATTAACGTTGTAATTTTTAACATAGGGAATCAGTTTATTAAATAACATCGAATAAGAACCACATCAGTTAAATATCCTGTACAAATGCCTTTGAGTGTTACTTTATCTCCTTCTTTCACTGTAATATCTTTTTGCTCGATGGTACAATTGATACCAAACATCGGGTCATCTGTTTTCAACAAAACTACGGTAAGACCTTCTGCATTTTTAGTGACGTTCATCACCTCGCCGGTTACTTCTGTTACTTTTTCAAGATAGGTTTTGTTGGCAGCTTGTTCATTAGTGCTGTATGTATTAAACAAAACAGCAGCTTCTACTTTTATACCTTCAGCTTTGGCCACATTGGTTTGGGGTTTATTCCATTCAAAAAACCAAACATAGGCACTTATTGCTGCCAATAAAATGACCAAAAGAAGTACAATAATTTTCCAATATTTCATTTCAGGAATAATTCTGTTACCAAATTTAATTATTCAACAAAGTTGAGCCTTTAAGTTACACTGAACAGGAACAAAGCACTGCTGAACGGGTAAAATGAATGACTTAAAAAACGTGGATGCAGGAGGTTTGCTATTTTACACCTATGTAATTACCCACCGGTTGGCGGTTTTGGATGCTTCGGGCCAGCGTCATTTCATCAGCATACTCCAGCTCTCCGCCAAAAGCAATACCCCGGGCAATAGTTGTTATTTTTACCTGCGCATCCTTTAGTTGCTTGCTGATGTAAAAAAGTGTAGTATCGCCCTGTATGTTTGGATTAAGGGCAAAGATGAGTTCTTCCACTTCATCTTTTTTTATACGGCTGATGAGCGGTTGAATGTTTAATTGATCCGGACCTACTCCATCCAGGGGAGATATAATACCGCCCAGTACATGATAACGTCCGCTGAACTGCTGTGTACTCTCAATGGCTATTACATCACGAATGCTTTCTACAACACAAAGGATGCGTTTGTTGCGGCTCACATTGCTGCAGATATTACATGTATCCGTATCGGCCACATTAAAACACTCTTTGCAAAACTTAATTTCATTGCGCATGTGCGCAACTGCATCAGTAAACTGATTCACCTCTTCTTTACTTTGTTTGAGCAAATAAAGCACTAAGCGTAAAGCCGTTTTTTTTCCAATACCGGGAAGTTTGGCAAATTCATTTACACTTTGTTCCAATAAAGAAGAAGAAAAGGACATGGAGCGAATGTACGAAGCTGTTTGTTAATTTGATGGAGGTTCATTTACCGGGATATCAATATTCATTTCATTATCCCAGTTGGATTTGATTGTAATCTTTGTGCTTATGTTCTGAACTTTTTCCGGTTGGCGCCTGGGCTTTGAAAAATAACTTCCCGGATCCCAGAGTCCATTTTTATTATCATCATACAAAATACGCACCTGGTAATCGCCGGGCTTGTAGAGTTTGCGAAGCCATTCAGTACCCGTTAATGGAAATGCGCCTGACAACTGATCATTTGAATACAACAGCAACACAGGATTCTTACTGAGAATAAGATTTTTAAACTTTATCCTGATAGAACCATACTCTTTTTCTGATCGTACTCTAAAGTTGAGTGTATCTGTTTTAGCAGGTTTTAATCCTGTGGTATCAGCCGCATAGGCTTCATCAAGAATCAAACGGTAAGATGCTCCGGCTACCCAATTTGTAAAGAGTATAATCTTCTTGTTTACAGAATCATAGCGGAAACCAATTGTTGTAACCGGCGTTACACTGTCTTTAAACAACTGTATTTTGGAAGAATCAAAAAATTTCAAGGGTTTTTCGTAAGTAAACTTTAAACTATCCAGTAAATCCTGTGTACCTGCTTCTAAATTTGAACTAAAGGTTAAACGTTTTACAGCACCCGGTTTGCCAGTTGCTTTTGGTGCACTTGATGAACTGCTCCTCGGCTTTTCTTTTTCCTCAGTATAAGCAAAGAGTTCAACTGTTTTTGTGGTTGCATTAATCTGAATTGCCGAATCAAGAAAGCCGAACCCTTCACTTGGCTGACTGTATTTTTTATCACCATCTGCATCTTTCAATGCATATACATAAAATGTACCTGCCGGAATATTTGTAAAAAGAAATTCCCCCTTTCCGTTAACCCTGGCAACATACAATGGTTTTTCTTTTGCCACAGTTGAATCTTCCTGTTTTTTGTAGAGTAATGCAAAAAATGTACTGTCAGTACCTCCATTTTCTGCATTAATGATGCGCCCTATTAATTCATTTGTGTCAATAGTGTTGCCGGTAGAAAAAGTATAGCGAAAATTTCTTAGCGGATTGCCTTCATTTAAATCAGTGATGGCATCGCCAAAATCAATGGTATAAGTTGTATTAGGCAGTAAAGAGTCTTTTAAACGAACGGTTACTGTACGCAGCTTGCTTTCCGTCACAGGTTGTTTTACCGGATATGGCGAAATCAGGATTTTTTCATTGGCATTTTTCAACTCAATAAATTCATCAAAATTGATCGTAATTTTTTGGGTGGTTACATTTAATGCTGAGTCTTTGGGTAATGCACTTACTGGCACCGGAGGCAAGCTATCCCTGGGGCCACCGCCGGGTGGTACAATATTGGCACAACCGGTTTCAAATAAACTTACTACGGTTATAAAAACAGCCACTAAACAATAGATCCATATTTTACTCAAGCGCATAAGGCTGCAAACTTAAAGTAATTGTGCGAACTGGTATTTATGTGCTTTTCCGGATTAACAGGAAATTTTAATTATCCTCACTGCTCAACAATTGCTCCGCTTCAGTTGTATCTTCTTCTATTAGTGAGGTGTACATTTTATTATTCTTAGTAAAGTTGCACCACTCACAATCCGGTTTGCCGCAGCCCGTATAAAAATCATGTTGCTGTATTTTTTCCCAGCTCTCTGTTATTTGCTTTTTTACAACCGCCGCTTCTTCTGCGCTGATAGAAAGTTTTTGAACATCAAACTCATCTTTATCATTGGGTTCTACAAAATCAAATTGGGTGTGTAATACGTTCCAGCTTTTACCCGGCAGGTTATCAACCAGTATTTTATAAAATACGGCCTGCCGCCAGTAATTGCCACCATCCGGTTTTTTTTCAGAGCCCGGCAAATCAAATTCACCTCTCGATTTTGCTTTTGAAAAACTACCGGTTTTAAAATCAGTGATTACGATATCATTACCCCAAAACTGAATTTTATCTGTAAATCCTTTCAGCGGAATATCATTCACCACTACTTTGTTGAGCGGATATTCGGTTAAGATGAAATCACCTTTGGGTGCAGGAACATAATATTTGTCGTAGTATTTATTCAACACCGTTTCGCCATGTTCCATAAACCGTTGCAGGCTTTCTTTGGTAAAAACCTCTCTTCCATTTTTTAAATGCTCCCTGAAACGGGCTGTTAAAAACTCCTTATCGGGATACAGTTTGTTGTTATTCATCATGTGATTAATAAAATCACTCAATGCTTCATGCACAGCGGTACCAAACTGTGCTGCTTCGCTTTTAGCCATCGGCACCCGTACCAGGCTTCCATAATAAAAATGCAGCGGACAATCTAAATAATTGTTGAGCGCTGTTACATTCATCACAAATTTTTCAAGCAAACGATTGATATAATCAGTTTCTGCCTGCTGCAATACCGGTTTTTGAATGATGCCAAATCGTAAAGAAGCAAAGACCGTTTTTTCCTCCTCAGTTAAACGAACAGGTTGCGGCTCTATCTGTAAGGGTTCTCTCAACTCTTCAATAAACTGTGATGGCTCCATCAGCTTGCCATCATTTTTCATTTTGGGCCAGGAGATGTACAAATATTTCTCTGCTCTGGTTACAGCTACAAAAAACAAGCGTCTTAATTCTTCAATCGTTTCACTTTCAGCTTCCTGTTCCAGTACGTTGTGCGGCAGTTTAAATCCACGGTTATTTTTCTTTTTTCCTTCCCACGAATCATTTCGTGCACCGGTGATAAATACATATTCAAACTCCAATCCTTTGCTGCCATGTGCCGTTAACAGGTTTACACCTGTTTCTGTTCCTGTAGTTTGTACCAATGGAAGTGAAAGGCCATTCTCTTTTAACAAATCTATTTGCTCAATAAATGCTTTTAACGTGAGTTCCGGTTTGCGGTGCGTGGCATCTTTTATATAATCAAACAAACAAGTGAGTTTGCTCATCAGCCAATGTTTATCCGGCTGATTGAGGATGTATGCTAAAATGCCGGCTTCGTTAATGAGGTGCTCAAACCACTGTTGCGTGGTTTTATTGTACACCTGCTTTTGAAGATTTTCCAATAACCGGCTGATGCGGATAATTTCCTGTGTTTCTTCATTACCGGCAAACAATGTACCTGCTGATTCTGCTGCGGTTTTATTGATATAACCACGAAGCGTTGACTCGTTCGTTGACTTGCTTTTAGAGGCAGCCGTTTCATTGCTCATAACAGCAATACGAAACGGGCTGAGCTGAAAAAAATCATAATGCAGCATTTCAAACAACAAAGGCTCTCCGCTGAAAGGTGTATCCAGTTCTGCAATGGTGTAACGGATGAAGTTGAGAATACGGTTGATGAATAGATCATCCAGCAGGTTAATGGAGCGTTTTACATAAAAAGGTATTTGCTGCAGTTGAAAAAACTTCAGAAGCTCATCGCCCAGTTTGTGTTCACGATAAATAATGGCAATACGGCCGGGATCTACTCCTTTGGCCAATAATTCTTTAACAGAAAGTGTTATATGAGCATTCTCTGCAAACTCATTTTCATACACACGAATAACAGGCTGGAGATTCAAGGCCACAAGTTTGCTGTTGGAAGCTATCAATTCTTTACTGAGGTCTTTGTATTGATTGACCAACCGTTGCTCATTATTCTCAATCAATCCTTTTGCACCGTTGAGAATGGGTTGTACGCTTCGATAGTTTTGGGTGAGTACTACTTTTACCAGATCCTTTTCATAAGCAGTGGCAATGTTCATCATATTTTTAAGATTTGCCCCCTGGAAACGGTAAATGCTCTGGTCATCATCACCCACTACAAAAATATTAGGCTTCTCTTCTTTCCAATAGCTGATGAGCAATTCCACAATTTTATTTTGTGAGCCACTGGTATCCTGGTATTCATCCACCAGAATGTATTGAAACTGTTCTTGGTAATTGAGCAATACTTCACTGTTGGTTTGAAACAAATCAATGACCCAATTGATCATATCATCAAAATCATAACGATGTTGCTGGTGCATCAATTGCTGATACGTACTGAAAGAAAGTATGGCAGCTTTTAACTTTTCCATCCGTTGCGTTTCATCTTTTCCTTTTTGAGTAAGCTCTGTTATGCCTTTTGCTTTTTCTCTTTTTTTATAAAAGCCTTCTGTCTCAGGGATGATGGATTGCGTGTAAGTATCAATTTGTTCCAGCAGCCATTCTTGTTTCCACCCTTCACGTTTAATGGCAGAGTAAAGCGAAGAAAGATGCGGAAGATCGTAATAAATTTCACCTTTGTAACGTTTCAGGGGATTGTCTTTAGTAAAGCCGTCTATCAATTGTTTTAATAATTGTACCCGTTCCAGGTCAGTAATCGGCTCCAGTTCTTTTTTATTAAAGAATCGGATATTTTCCTGTATAACCGTATTACAAAAAGAATGAAACGTGTGAATATTTACTTTATAGGCAGCACTGCCTATAAAACTCACCAATCGTTTACGCATAGCCACCACACCTGCGTCAGTATACGTAAGGCATAAAATATTCTCAGGCAAGGTATCTGTATCTAATAAAATTTTGCCGATGCGGCTGGCAAGGATTTGCGTTTTACCCGTACCCGGGCCTGCAATTACCATAACCGGGCCTTCAATAGTATCAACTGCCAATCGTTGTTTTTCGTTGAGCTTTTGATATTCATCGTTGAATTTTATCTCTAATTTATCTTTATTGATGCTCATGATTCAAAGTTAATTGTAAGAATTCAAATCTTCTGTTCAACCTTTAGCATTAATAATTGTAATAATGAGCTATGCAAATAAAAGTCACAGTTTCATTTTTGGCAGATAACTAAAATGGATAATTTAAAAACTAGGAAGTTCAAAAGACAGTTATAAAATTTATGTCAAAAGTTTACAGTATAAAAACCGTTCAGAAAATTCCCGTATCATTGAAGGAAGCCTGGGATTTTTTCAGCAACCCGGCCAATCTTGCAGCTATAACACCGGCGCACATGAATTTTGAGGTAATTTCCAAACATCATGGTGAACGGATGTATCCCGGGCAGATTATTGAATACAAAGTAAGCCCCTTGCCTTTGTACAGGGTTTATTGGATGACGGAAATTACACATGTAGAGAATGAAAAATTCTTTGTGGATGAACAACGATTTGGACCTTATACGTTATGGCACCACCAGCATCATTTTAAGGAAGTTAAAGAAGGTGTGGAAATGACAGATATTGTACACTACAAAATTCCATTGTGGATACTGGGCGACCTGGCCAATTTACTGCTTGTGGAAAAACAGGTTCAAAAAATCTTTGATTACAGAAAACGGGCTGTTGAAGCACTTTTTGGCAATACTTAAACACAAATTAAGAAAGTATAACAATTGTAAGGATGTGGTATCTAAAAAAGAGGGGGTTATACCCGCTTTGTGGTATTTTTTAGATCAAAGTGCATCGGTATTTTTGGAAAGTCATCAGGTTACAGCCGTTGTTAACGTTCTTTTTAAAATTCTTGAGAATCTGAAAATTACCCAGGGAGGGCGAAAACTATCGCCTAACTTAAAGCCACCATCGCCCTCTTTTTTATTTTATCCCGGAATCCGATTTATGTATTTTTCCATTTGCTTTATTTGATCTGCTATTTGAGGTGTAGTGGGCTTTAATGC
>CAYPBV010000001.1:113246-123184 GCA_964409025.1 uncultured Chitinophagaceae bacterium
TACGAAAAAAATCTTTAGCAGCACGAAACTCTCTCTTATTCATCATAATGCTGCACATCTGTAAAAAGGCAGCTGCCTGATTTTCTTTATCGGGCAAGCCCTTGCGAATTGCCTGACGGATGTAGCTTTCCGCCTGCTTTAAATCGTTCTTTTGCATGGCCAGCATGCCCATTTGCAAAAGACTGGCACCTTCAGCTCCCTGCATAAGTGAGGAGCCGGAGCCGAGGTCTATTCCCTTTTTCATCATTTTTTCAGCACCTTCAAAATCCTGCTTGGTCATGGCAATATTGCCTTTGAGCGTGTAATACACAGAACGTATAGGCTTAAATAATAAGCCGGGAAACTGCACCTGGTTGAGAATTGTTTCAGCACCTTCCAAATCGCCTTTTTCCATATACTCCTGAATTAAACGAAGGGGACCAAAAAAGAAATGACTGAAAATGCTAACTACCGCAATAAGGTATAAAATAAAAGAGGGCCAAAAACCGGTGAAATAATTTACAATTACGGCTGCCACCAATAAAACAATACCTATATACAAACGATAGCGTATATATACATTGAAGAGTTTCATTACAATTAATTTGGGCAGCAAAGGTAGGGATAACTGGTTTTGGATGAAGTATTTAAGATTATCCCAAACTCAAAGGGTACAGCTACCTTACTTCAACAGAAGAAATTGCTGATAAAATACCCGCTCACAAAGAGCGTCGATTTGTTTCATACGCATCTTATCTTTATCAAAAAAAACATGAGCAATCTTATACAGGAGTTTAATGACTACCGCACAAAAATGAACGAAGTAATTTTGAGCAAAGACAATCTGGTTATCAAACGCCTTTGGAATTTAGATACGAATACCTATGCCGAGGGTGCACTTTCTACCCAAACCAAAGAAATGCTGGGGCTGGTAGCCAGCATGGTGCTACGATGTGACGATTGTATTAAATACCATTTGGGTAAATGCTATGAGCAGGGAATTACTACTGAACAGATGTATGAGATTTTTGCTGTTGCAAATATTGTAGGAGGCACCATTGTAATACCGCATACCAGAAGAGCTGCTGAGTACTGGGAGGAGCTATTGAAAAATAGATAATAATTTAATGGATAATTGATAATAATTCAGGAAATTTGAAGTAATACATTATATAAATTATGGCAAACGAAACCATCAATCCGCCCGTTTCACTTACAGCTAAAGATTTTGCAACCGACCAGGAAGTACGCTGGTGCCCAGGCTGCGGCGATTATTCCATTCTTGCACAGGTGCAAAAAGTAATGCCCGGCATAGGTGTGCCCAGAGAAAATATTGTTATCATAAGTGGAATTGGATGCAGCAGCCGCTTTCCATATTATATGAATACCTATGGTATGCACTCTATTCATGGCAGAGCTACTGCTGTAGCAAGCGGTTTAAAAGCAGCCCGCCCTGATTTGAGTGTGTGGATTGTTACAGGCGACGGCGATGGATTGAGCATAGGAGGCAATCATACCATTCATTTGCTGCGCAGAAACTTTGATGTAAATATTCTGTTATTCAACAACCAGATTTATGGATTAACTAAAGGTCAATATTCACCTACATCTGAAGAAAACAAAATAACCAAGAGTACTCCGTTTGGAAGTATTGATCATCCGTTTAACCCGCTGGCATTAGCCATAGGAGCAGATGCTACATTTATTGCACGCAGTATGGACCGTGACCCAAAGCATTTACAAGAAATGCTCACACGTGCTAATGCACATAAAGGCGCATCGTTCTTAGAAATTTATCAGAACTGTAACATCTTTAATGATGGTGCTTTTGAAGTGTTTACTGAAAAATCATCTAAAGCTGAAGAGGGTTTGTATTTAAAACAGGGAGAACCATTAGTATTTGGTGCTTCGCAAAACAAAGGTGTAAAGCTGGATGGTTTCAAGCCGGTGGTGGTAAATTTAGATGAAGGCCACAGCAAAGATGACTTGTGGGTGCATGATGATCATGATTTTTATAAAGCACAGATTTTAGTACGCATGTTTGATAACCCTTCACGAGACGGGCATTTACCCAGACCGTTTGGTGTATTTTATGAAACTGAACGTGCCTGCTATGAAGATGGTATGCGTTTACAAATAGAAGATGTAATTGCTAAAAAAGGGAAAGGTGATTTGGATAAATTACTCAGAGGAAATGAAGTGTGGGAAATACATTAATCAAAAAATAATTTCAGGTAAAGAGGCAAGTGCCTCTTTTTTTATACCCGAAAAGGGGTATTGACATTGATGGCAATTGATAATAACTTTCTTTCTCTAAAACTGATGTATATGTGGGAATTACTAAGCAGCAGCAGTACTCCGTGGGTTATTGTTACTATTTCCGGTATTATATCTGCCATTTGGGGTTTCAGAAAATTACAGTTGGAAAAAAAAGATGAAAAAGAAAAATTACTTTATCAAAACCGTCTTGAAAAGTTTAAAGAAACCAACGAAAATCTTTTTAAACAGAATAAGCAGGAAGTACTGGCCGCTATTGCAACCTTAAGTATTTTTAAACAGGATGAAGACTTTGAAAAAAATACGATTGATGTATTACTCAGCCGTCTTTATACTGAGCTTGACTATGATATTATCAATTCCATCCTGTCCACTCTTATACAGGACAGCAATAAAGAAGAGTTAATTTATATTGCCGGAGGATTACAGGATATTAACCGCAATTTTTTTATACAGGATACACCTATGAAACAGCGGATAGTTGATATTAATAAGGTAATAAGCACACTCTATACAAGTATTGAAAAACAAAACACCCCTGAATTCAGCCAGCTGGTAGCTGATAAAAAAGCTGACCCCGAAATTTTTATCAGAAACAAGGACGAAGTAGAAAAGAAGTATAACGATGAATTCAGACAACTTTTTTCTTATCAAAAATACAGGAGTATCTGGCATAAACAGGTTACAGCAGATGCTTATGCAATGTTTATGCGGAAAGCCTATTTATATAACAGGAAAGAAGGGCTTGAAATGAGCCTTTATCAAAATGATTTTAATTATGTATACATGGCTGAACTGGGTTTTGAACAGGTAAATATATCAAGGAGTGCTCTCAGCTATGCAACCATTACAGATATTAAACTTAATAACCTTAACATACACAGAACAACATTTGAGAGATCCAATCTGCAAAAAGTTGAGTTTAAAAACGGGATGATGGAACAGGTAAAATTTAACAGTGTCCGTTTTGAAGAAGTATTGTTTGAAAATATCCACTTTAAGGAAGTGGATTTTGGCGGAACAGATTTTCTAAAAACAAGATTTATTAACTGTACAGGACTACACCAGAAAAACTTTAATGATACTATATATTATGATGAAGATTGTGTTTTTCCATCCGAGATTACAGTTGAGCATATTGATTCTTACAAAGCAAAATCTCTTGCAGCGGTTCATGAAAAAGAAAAGGAACACCCGTTAAGCTGAACATTCTTTTTGTAAACAATACTGAGTTGAGTTTATATTAATTACTGTAAAGCAGTTTGATTACCCTGCGCCCGGAAATACTATAAAAAAGGCCGCATTTACATGCGGCCTTTTAAATAATTTAAAAATATTTCATTGCTTCAACAACTCCTTCACAGCCAGTTCTAATTGCTGGTCTTTACCAGTAATTACTTTATCATAATCGTTCCGCTGCAGCATATCCGGTTCTGTTTGTGCATTCTCCAGATACTTTCCATTTACATCTTTACAACCTACGGTAGGAGCGCCCCATGTAATTCCGGTATCCATCAATCCACTCCATGCAGCAAAGGAACAGGTACCAGGCACAGGCATGCCTATCAACTTACCGATTCCCTGCTGACGCACCATGTATGCATAACAATGACCATCACTGTAATTCCCTTCATTGGCGAGCGATACACTTGGCTTTGTCCAGCGAAAGTTGGGTTCAAATCCGTTGTTACGAACATCATTACCATAATCCATAAACTTTTTACCACTGAGGAACATGGCTAAGTCGGCAACCAAATCACCGCCACCATTATTTCTTGTATCCACCACAATTCCTTTTTTATGAAAATACTTACCCATGATTTCTTCATAGGTAGAACGGAAGGCACCATCACTCATGCCGGGAATGTGTACATAACCCAGTTCACCATTACTCATTTTCTCTACTTCATCTGCATTGCGTTTTACCCAGCGGCGGTAGAGCAATCCGTTTTCTTCACCTAAAGAAACCGGTTTGATGGTGAGTTCAAGTTTTGCAGTACCATCAACAATTACAAGCAATGTATTTTTACCGGCTTTACGGTTTAAGTATTGTGACAGATCTTTATCCGGAGTGATGAGTTCGCCATCAATACTTTCAATAATCATTCCGGCTTTTACATTCATACCGGCTTTATCCAGCGGACCATCTTTGATTACTTCCAGGATTTTTACACCGTTGCCTTTAAAATTATAATCATAAAAAATACCAAGTGAAGCGGTAGCATCACCATTAGGATTAAAACCACCAAAACGTGCACCGCTGTGACTTACATTCAACTCACCCAGCAACTCACTCAGCATTTCTGCAAGCTCATGATTGTTGCTGATATGCGGTAAATATTTTTCATAATCAGGTTTGAAGCTATCCCAATCAATACCATGAAAACTTTTATTGTAGAAAGTAGTTTTGGTTCTGCGCCACACATGCTCAAACATATAGATGCGTTCTTTTAAACCATCAACCATCATTTCGCCATTAATGCCAATACGATCCTGTTTGCCGCTGTTGGGATCAATTTTCGTAAAACCACCATCGCTGTTTAAGAAAATAGACTTCTGCTCTTTATCCCATTGCATATTGGCAAAACCTGCATTGAGCGGCACAAGCATTTTGGTTTCTCTTGTACGCAGATTGGTGGTCCATAAATTCATTCCACGTTCAAAGCGTGCTAAATAATAAAGTGTTTCACCATCTTTACTTACCAGCACATCACCTAATGTAGAGGAATGAATGGTGAGTTTTGCTTTACGCATGTTCAATCCATCCCAGTCAATAACCACAGAATCTTTAGCCGGCGTTTTCTTTTTAGAAGTATCAGCTTTTGTTTTGTTCTCTTCAATTTCTTTTTGCAGGGCAGCCTCTTCTTTGCTCAGCTTAAACTTATCAAATGCTTCCTGTGTAAAGAACATAGCATATGCATCAGCCTGTGCACCACCGCTCATAGCTGCTGCACGGAGGCCATCACGGTTGCTCATCCACAGCATGGCTTTACCACCCATGATCCATTTGGCATTATAATCACTGAAACCGCTTTCCGTTAGATTTTTAATATTCTTACCATCAGCACTAACCAAACCAACTTCACCAACAGCACTACCGGGCACTGCATAGTCAAATAATAACCACTTACTGTCAGGACTCCACTGGAAATACTGATCATTTTCAACAAATGCAAATAACAGATCACCTGTTAATATGGTACGACTTTGCTTAGTTGCAATATTGTAAATACGGAGTTGATTTAAATTTTCAATGTAAGCGATCTCTTTTCCATCAGGTGAATACAAAGGTTGTGTGTTGTGATTTTTATTATCAAGCACTGCTGTTTCTTTTATGAGTGTAGATGCATAGAAATAAGGCTCATCTTTCCGCTCAATGGTACTTTCATATACACTCCACTTATTATTACGCTCACTGGCATACAGTAACTTTTTGCCATCGGGTGAAAAGTTTACAGATGTTTCCTGCTCGGGTGTATTGGTAATGCGTTTGGTTATACCGCCTTCCACACTGGTTACAAATACCTCACCACGGTAAATAAAGGCCACTTCTTTGCCATTAGGAGAAACACTCATGCCGCTACCACTGCTTACACGGTAAATACGTTCATTATTACTCCGTGCATCAGCAAGGATGGAGATGTTAACCTTTTGAGCTGATGATCCTGTTTTCATGGTGTACAAATCACCATCATAAGAAAAACAAAGCAAGCCATCTTTACTGCTGCTTAAAAAACGTACGGGATGCTTCTTGAAGTTGGTCACCTTTTCTGATTTACCTCCGCTCATGTTCATCTTATGTACATTGAAGGAACCGCTTTCTTCACTCAAATAATAAAATCCGCTTTCATCGGTTGTAAAAACAGGATTACGATCTTCTCCATTGAAAGAAGTGATTTGTTTATGCGTGCCTGTTTTTGCATCATACACACAAACATCTCTTGTAACAGAGGAGGTATGATGCTTGCGCCACTGGTTTTCTCCGGCAGGTTTATTGGTATACAGAAACTGGTTACCGTTTTTAGAGTAACGGATATCTTCTGCAGGTGTGCTGATGATTTGTGTAACCCGTCCACCGTTTACTGAAACGTTATACAACTCACTCATATAACCGGTGGGGAATTGACGATTGGAAGGCAAATCCATTCTTGTACCGCCAAAAACAATGGATTTATCATCATTACTGAAAGCATAGGGATATTCACCTGATGAATGATAGGTAATGCGTTTGGCCTCCCCGCCGTTTATGGAAATGGTGTACACATCAAAATTTCCATAACGATCACTGGCAAAAGCAATGGTTTTACCATCATTGCTCCACACCGGCATAAAATCATGAGCTTCGTGCATGGTGAGTGGAGTGGCAGTGCCGCCTGTGGCAGCTACTTTATACAAATCACCTTTGTACGTAAACACAATGGTTTTTCCATCGGGCGAAATCGATGGATAGCGAAGCCAGGAAGGCGATTGTGCTAAAGAATTGAAAGGGCAGGCATAAAGGCATAAAGCAAGAGCAAATAATCTGATCATAGCAAAGTTTTGTGAAGGCTAAAGATAAAGGGAAAGGTTGTTGAGTGGAGGGAATTTGATGAATGGCACAAAAAAGGCGACTCATCTCTGAATCGCCTTTTCATCATTACAACAAGTGTTACTCACCACTCTTCTTTTGATTATAATTTTTTTCCACTGCTTTAGCTTTTTCAAAATCAAGGATCACACCATTTATGCAATAACGCAACCCTGTTGGGGGTGGGCCATCTTCAAATACATGGCCAAGATGTGCTTTACACCGGCCGCATTGCACTTCTGTGCGCTGCATGCCATGGCTGTTATCCGGTGTGTAAATGATGGCTCCTTTGCTGATGGGTTCATAAAAGCTGGGCCAGCCGCAACCACTATCAAACTTGGTATCACTTTTAAACAAGGCATTACCACAGGCGGCACAATAGTATGTACCTATTTCATTAAACTTTTCAAACTTACTTGTCCAGGGACGCTCTGTTCCTTTTTGACGGGCAATATAAAACACATCTGATGGAAGAATTTTTTTCCAATCCTCTTCACTCATGTTTACTTTACTGCTATCCGTTTTAGAATAAACGGGATTTTTTTTGTCTGTACTCATAACTTTTTTTTCTTTTGATGCCACAGTTGTTGTCTGCGATTGACAGCTAACAAATGTAAGTTGTGCCAACATTATCAATAACAACGCTTTCTTCATAAAAATGCTTTTCCAAATGTACGAAGTATGGAACCGGGTGGATTGTCGGAAGTACGACGAACGCAGGCTCTTAACATTTCCTTTTGTATAAACATTTTGCATCAAAATTGGTTCAGAGTGTTAAAGTTTGGGCGGGTCATATTATATTTACGGTTCACTAAGGGTTAGTACTGCTTATGTTTAATTTAATTTTGTTTGGACCTCCCGGGAGTGGAAAGGGTACACAATCAGAACGGCTTATTTCAAAGTATGGTTTAAAACATCTGAGCACAGGTGACTTGCTGCGCAGTGAAATTGCAGGCGAAACTCCATTGGGGCTGGAGGCAAAAAAAATTATGGATAAAGGTGCTTTGGTGCCCGATGAGGTGGTTATTGGGATGATAAGTACAGCCTTGGAAAACAATCCTGAAGCAAAGGGTTTTTTGTTTGATGGTTTTCCACGTACGGTTGCGCAGGCAGAAGGTTTAGATAAGCTTTTAAAATTGAAAGGCACTCAAATTAATGAATTCATTTCTCTTGTTGTAACGGAAGAAGAGCTTGTGAAACGTTTGCTCAACCGTGGCCTTACAAGCGGCAGAAGTGATGATACCAATGAAGATGTGATTCGTGCACGCATTGCCGAATACAAAAACAAAACCACTGTAGTAGCAGATTATTACAAACAGTTTGGAAAATTTGTAGAAGTTAAAGGCGAAGGCAGCATTGATGATATTTTTAATGCGCTCAGTAAAGAAATAGATAAGCACATGTAAATAAAAACAGCCCGTTCAGTTGACCGGGCTGTTTTCATTTATAGACGTTCGTTTTAAATATTCAATCCACCGCAGGCGCTGATGGTTTGCCCCGTAACATAACTGCTCAAATCACTGGCGAGGAATAAAGTAACATTGGCAATATCTTCAGCACTGGCAAAACGGCCCAGCGGAATACCTGCTTTATACTTATCTGCTGCTTCTCCATCTTTTAAATAACTGGTCATATCCGTTTCTACAAAGCCGGGAGCAATAGCATTGCAGCGAATATTTCTGCTGCCCAGTTCTTTAGCCACACTTTTGGTAAAACCGATAACGCCTGCTTTGCTGGCCGCATAACTGCTTTGCCCGGCATTACCCATTTCGCCAATAACAGAACTCATATTGATAATGCTGCCGCTTCTTGCCTTCATCATAGGTTTAATAATTTGCTTGGTCATGTAAAACACGGAGTTGAGATTTACTTTTATCACTTCTTCAAACTGCTCCGGACTCATGCGCAGCAGCAAATTATCTTTTGAAATTCCTGCGTTGTTTACGCAAATATCCACTGTGCCAAATTCTTTAAGCATATCATTTACAAAAGCTTCACAAGCGGTAAAATCACCTGCATTACTTTGATAAGCTTTTGCTTTTACACCCATGCCCTGCAATTTGGCTTCGAGTGCAGAGGCTTTTTCCTTACTGCTGTCACTCACAAAAGTGAAAGCTACATGAGCGCCATGCTCTGCAAATTTGATGGCAACTGCTTCGCCTATGCCACGTGCAGCGCCAGTAATGATAGCTACTTTTCCTTCAAGTAATTTCATAATTAAATTGTTTGGAATAATGCAAAGTAAGGGCTTTTATCCGTCCATCAGACTTGACTGCTTTGTTATTTCATGATGTTTCATCACTTCATTAGTATGCCCGGTGACAATCATACGTCGCTCTTAATGCAGGAGCTTGATGCAACAAGCCTGCTTCAAAAAGGTAATCATCAGTTTTTCAAAAGTAATACCATGTGATTTAGTCGTCAAATCTCTTTTACGGTTCTAAAATATTTTTTTAGCGCTAAAAACCATTTTTCATAAAAATGATAAGACAAATAAGAAACAATTAATAAAAGCAACAGGCAAACAGCAAAATTTAATACTGCATTATCAATGTGTATAAATTTAGAATTAAATGTAATTACAAAACCACTGTAAACATATAGCCCGTAAGTATAGTTACCCCAGGTTTCTGTAAATCTGTAAAAAATATTTTTCTTTAAACCGGAGGCATATTTTACTGCCAGCATAATAATACAGATAAATAAAAGAGATAATAACAGATGAGTGATCAAATCCGGTTGAGGTATAAACAGCAATACAAAAGAAACCACAAGCAAAAAAAGAATGTTGGCGCTTTTATAATTGTTTTTATAATAAAGATGTGCCCCTGCTATACCTGCTAAAAACTTGGGAAAATGAGTAATAGTATGGGTATAAAAATTAAAATTATTCGCTTCTGCAATTAACATAAACAGAACAAAAACAGCGAGCAAAAAAATTATGATGAATAAGGGCCGTTTTATAATGAACGTACTACTTATTAAAAATAAAAGATAAAATTGCTCTTCAACTCCAATGGACCAAAGAAATTTTAATGCAAAAATGCTGTCGGCATAATCATAATTTGATAAAAAAAACACATACATCCACTCTTGCTGCGGCAAACTTATAGAG
>CAYPBV010000002.1:0-67436 GCA_964409025.1 uncultured Chitinophagaceae bacterium
TCCATTGTCGAAACTATCTTCAATTACCCTTCCTCTACGAAACAAAGCGAATCCCGCCTCTGATGTAGACGCTTTTTCTCTAATAGCAACAAAACCTTTTACACTCAACCCTTCCTCTATTGGAAATGATATTTCCTTCTTCCAAAAAATCGATTCACTTTTTGGATCATCATATCTTGAAACATTTAAGATTTTAGGTTCGGTATAAACTAATTCTTCTCCCTCTACTTTCAAAACAAGAATACCTTTTCGAATAAAATCTCTATAAATACTTTTTAAATGGTCTTTCACTTTTCCAATACCTCTGCGTCTTGGCATGCGGTTGACATTGTAAAGTTCAATAGTTGTATAATGATGATTTTTATTACTGGGTTTAGTTGTAACATCTAATTCCTCCAAGTTGTCCTCAAAAATTTTTTTCATGTCAAATTGGACCTTTTTTTCATACTCCTCGCCTAATGCAGAAGTAGTAACACACCATTCATCAGAAAACCAACAGGCTGCTGATTTCATACCCATTCCAAACTCTGATAGTTTTGTGTTGTCGGGTGGAATTTCTGCCGCCCTAAATGCCCTTGAATAGTCTTGACTATTTATTCCAGCAGCATTATCTCTGATTGTAATTTTATTTTCAGAATCGTTTATTTCAATACTAACAACAAGTTTATAATTATCTCCATCAACAGATTTTAGCTGTTTTTCATTTTTAAGGAAACTGTCGATAGCATTATCAACAAATTCAGCTAGTGCAAACCATGTCTCATATTCTACGTATCGTAGAACCGCTAAAACTGTTACTTGTGGGCGAATATTAACTTTAGCTGGCTGGCTCATGTAATTCTACTTTTGAAAAAGGTTGTTTATTTTGTGAAGTTGAACCATTCAATTTTTTTCTATTGTCGACTATAAGTTTTTCAGCAATTAATTTTACGATTTTTGAATTTACTGCATTGCCTAATGCTCTAAATGCTGCATTATCATTTGCAGGCAATTCAATACCTTCTAATGATTGAAGTTTCAAACCTTCCTCTTTTGTAATGTATCGCTTCTGCCAACCAATAATTGGAATTTGTGTGTTGGTGCAAACGAGTGAAGGGAAAAAATCAACTTTTTTTACTCTAATACCCGAAGCTCTGAATTGTAAAATATATTCTGCTAGTTTTCTTTTTCCTTCACCAACATTCCACTCTAATTTTTGCCAACTCTGAGAGTCGTATTCTGCAATTTCATTTACTACATCCTGAACATGCTTTTTATTTTCTTGATAAAATTCCCTACTCTGTCTTATATAGCTCCGTTTCCAACCAGGAAATGCTTTTTCAACTCTTGCATAGCTTGGCAGATTTTTTCGCTGTTCGTCCTTAGTCATTCTTTTTAAACTCACTCCAAAGTTTCCTTTATATTCGCCCAATTCACTTACAGAAAGTTTCAGTGGATAAGAAGTTTCAAATGGATAGGTTGCTCCAAACTCCATTCCCCAAATTGGAAATCCTGGCAATCTTGTTTCTTTAGGAATTTGATCTATGAACTTTTGCCATAACCTTAAGCACTCTTGATTTGCTTTTGGTAATGCTTTAAATTGTTTTGGATTTTCTTCAATAAACTGATGAATATTTATTAGTGAGGTTTTTTGTTTGTCAATTTCATCAAAAGAAAAATGGTCAAGTCCTTTTAATGAGCCTACTATAAAAATTCTCTTTCTATGTTGTGGTATTCCAAAGTCCTGAGGTGAGTACACTTGGTAGTCAACTTCATATTCTAGATCAGTAAGTTTTTTGTGCATGTAGTTCCATGTTTCTTCATTGTCATGTTGTTTAATAAATGGAACGTTTTCAAGAATAAAATACTTTGGAGTTCGGTACGCAAGAATTTTTACAATCTCGTCAAATAATGTTCCTCTGTCATCTTCACGCCCTAATTGTTTTCCTGCTTTTGAAAATGGCTGGCAAGGAAAGCCAGCACACAAAATATCATGTTTGGGGATGCTGTCAAGTTCGTTTGTAACAATTTTTTTTATATCGCCTTTTGGTTCAAGGCCCCAGTTTGTTTTATATACTTCTCGTAAAGTTTGGTCAAGTTCACTAGCAAAAACACACTCGTGCCCTAATTCATGTAATGCCTTATGAAAACCGCCAAGCCCTGCAAAAAGATCAATGAATTTCATAATATATATCGTAAAGCATTTAAATACAATTATAAAACGATTTATAATGAATTCAAAAAAGAATTTCACTCCCTCAACAGCCTTTCACACAGCATAAATATATTCGTTCACAATTGCACACTGTCCGCCATTGTTCGGTTTTTCATCAACGATACTTGCACACCGCCTCACTCCTTCTTTCCCTCCGTATCCTTTGCTCCTTTGTGTGATGCCTTTCTTATATATTCCTTTCCCCTTCCGGGAAAATCATCCATCAACCGGCGTTCATCCTCCATTTTTTAAGGCGGGCTGTTGATGCAATTTTGTGTTGTCAATAACGACATCAAATATTAAAACATAAAACAATGAAACAATTTACAGTTCCTTCAAGAAACGAAGTAAGCCCCGCCAACCAGGAAATTTTTGACAACCTCAACAAAGCCCTTGGTTTTGTGCCCAATCTCTATGCTACCATTGGTCTTTCAAGCAACGGGCTGGGCCGTTACCTGGCCTATCAAAATGCCAAAACCAGTTTGAGCAATAAAGAAAAAGAAGCGGTGAATCTGATTGTGAGCCAGATTAACGGATGTGTGTATTGCCAGAGCGCCCACACCGTAATTGGTAAAATGAATGGTTTTACTGATGATCAGATACTGAACATCCGCCGTGGCACTGCAGCAGATGCAAAACTAAATGCACTGGTGCAACTGGCTGCCGCTATCACCAGAAACAAAGGCCGTGCTGATGCTGCTGCGGTAGATGCTTTTTTTGCAGCAGGTTATACTAATGAACACCTGGTAGACCTGATATTGCAGGTAAGTGAAAAAATTGCCATGAATTATTTGCACAATCTTACACAGGTGCCGGTTGATTTTCCGGTGGCGCCATCGTTAGAACCTGCTGCCAGCGTGAACTAAAAAAAAGCTAAATGAAAAAAGGCCGGGCAAGTTCCCGGCTTTTTTGTCCATCTGGGAAAATTGTCCATCACAGTGCGTTCATCCTCCATTTGTAACCACTCTATGTAAAACGAACTTTGTATGATAAAAGAAAAACAATGACAACAACTACCAATACAGTGAAACTTACAAAAAGTGATTATAAATCCTTTCTTCAACAAGGCATCAGCTATCAGCAATACAAACAAAACATGGCCGAAGACCTGGCGCTTAATGAGGATCTGAAAACAAAGGAATACATCCATCTCAATCAGCGCCGCATGGTACGGGTTGAAAAAACCTACACCCCGTCTTTAGAAATCATCCAACAACTAAAAAAACTTACACATAAAACATACTGGCTGGTAGTAACGGAGCATTGGTGTGGTGATGCATCACAAAATTTACCGGTGTTCAATGCTCTTGCAGAACTGAGTGATGGAAAGATTGAACTGAAACTGGTATACCGTGACCGCAATGATGAACTCATGAATGCTTACCTTACCAACGGAACCCGGTCCATTCCCAAACTGGTTCAGCTGGATAAACATTTTAATGTAACCGGCATATGGGGACCAAGACCAACCGTTGCACAAAAACTGGTAAAGGAATTAAAAGCCAATCCTGCCACGGCAGCAACGTATGGCAACGAACTGCATGCATGGTATGCTAAAAATAAAAACCAGGAACTGGAAAAAGAAACAGCACAACTGCTTTACAGGGCTACTTTGTTTTGTGCAGATTGTTTATCATAAAACTTATCCCACAGAAACACAAAGAATACAAAGTTTACAATAATATTCTTCTTGGTGTCCTTTGTGCCTTTGGGGGAAACAAAAAATCAAAACACATGGAACAACGTCATCCCCTTCCGCCGTTTACAGAAGAAACAGCCATACAAAAAATTCAGATGGCAGAAGATGCCTGGAACAGTAAAGACCCCGAGCGTGTTTCAAAAGCATATACAATAGATAGCGAATGGAGAAACCGGAATGTATTTTTAAAAGGCAGAGCTGAAATTGTACAGTTTCTCAGCGGCAAATGGCAACGGGAGTTAAACTACAAACTCAGAAAAGAATACTGGGCGCATACGGGTAACCGCATTGCCGTTAGGTTTGAATATGAATTTCAGAATGCAGCAGGGCAATGGTTCAGGGCGTATGGTAATGAAAACTGGGAGTTTGATGAAAACGGTTATATGGCCAAACGCTTTGCAAGTATTAATGATTTGGAAATTGAAGAGAGTGAAAGAAAATTCAAATGAAAAAGAACAGTTATGATACAGAAATTAACAGATGCAACACAAGGGAACGAAGTGGTTGTTATTCCTGATGAATGTGGTGATACACTTTGGGATGAGGTGCTGGCAGCAGCTGAACAAAACTAAATTGTAGCTTTAACCACTTTCAAAAAAAAACAATTATGCTTATCGCTATACTGCAAGCGCTGTTTGAGCGTGATCTTTTAAAACTGAAAACCGAAATAGAACTCTACCATGATGAAAAAAAATTATGGTACATTGAAAAACAAATCAATAATTCAGCAGGCAATCTTTGTCTGCACTTAATAGGTAACCTCAATGCGTTTATTGGTGCGGAGCTGGGTAACACTGGTTATATACGCAAGAGGGAACTGGAGTTTTCATTAAAAGATGTTCCCCGGAAGGAATTACTTGAAAAAATTGAAGCAACAACAGAAGTGGTGAAGCAAACTCTCCAAAAAATAACAGAGGAACAACTGCTGGCATATTATCCGCTGATGGTGTTTAAAGAAAAACAAACTACAGGAATGTTTTTAACACACCTGGCTACACACCTCAGCTATCATTCAGGACAAATTAATTATCACCGCCGTCTGCTGGATGCAGAATAATACATACATACAATGATGAATCAATCAGCCTTTACACTTGTTAATCCGCAAAACGGAAATCTTGCGTTCAAATTATTTTCATTTGAAGACAATGCTCATTTCGATCACATTCAACGGAATAATTATTTTTCGCTGATATGGGTAAAAGAAGGCAATGGAAACGTAAAAGCTGATTTTACGGAATATGAATTTGAAGCCAATACGTTATTTGCTTTTTCACCCTACCAGCCGTATATGCTTACTGCAAAAGAACCTGTTAAGGGTATTGCTATTTACTTTCATTCTGAGTTTTTCTGCATCTTTAAACACCACAAAGAAGTTTCCTGCAATGGTGTGTTGTACAATAATATTTACAACCCTCCTTTTGTAAAAGTAGACGAACCATCTGCTGCTACATTCCAGATGTTAAGCGATCAGATTAAAACAGAAATGCAAAACGCTGATCTTGCCCAATACGAGTTGTTGGTTTCTTATCTCAAAATATTTCTGATTACTGCAGCCCGTTTAAAAACACAGCAGCAACCGGAAGCCGCAGCGGTGCTGACCGATCAGAAAGAACCGTTTATTCTTCAAAAGCTCAAAGATGCCATTGAAGAAAATTTTAAAACCAAACATTCACCCTCTGATTATGCAGAGCTGCTGTACATCACACCCAAAGCATTGGCAAAAATTACTAAAACGCATTTTAATAAAACGCTCAGCAGTTTAATTAATGAACGCATCATCATTGAAGCCAAGCGTGAATTGTACCTCACGAACAAAACAGTAAAAGAAATTGCGTATGAACTGGGTTATGATGATGAATATTATTTCAGCCGTTTTTTTAAAGTAAATGCAGATGTATCACCCCAGGTGTACAGGGAAACGGTGGGGTATGCAAAAATGAAGGCATAAAACGGAAGTCCGTTATGCGTCGAAAGGCTTTAAAACGCTTTTAAAAAATTATTTTTTTTGATACTGTAACTGTACCAACCCGCTCTTGTAAGTATCCGCTTTTACCAACCGCAGCTGCTGCATGGAAAACTGTTCAAACAACCGGATGCCGCCACCCAGCAGTACGGGTATAATGGAAATGGTAAATACATCAAACAAACTGTGTTGCAGTAAAAGGTTCACTACCTGAGCACCGCCGTCGCAAAAAATGGTATGGCCTTCTTTTGCTTTAAGTTCCTTTACAAGTGCAGGCACATCGCCTGTATAAAAATGATTATTACCTATGGAGGCAGCAGGTGTTCGGGTTATTATGTACGCCTCTTTATCTGCGTGCGGAAAAGGATACCCCATCTGCAATACTTTATCATATGTGCGTTTACCCACAATAACTGTGTCCACTTTTTCAATAAATGCACCATAACCATAATCTTCACCGGGTGTTTGTACTGCATCAAGAAATGAAAGATCATCGCCGGGAGCAGCAATATATCCATCCAGACTCATAGCAATATAAAGCTCTAAAGGTCTTGGCATATGTGTATGATTAAGCTGTTAAAGTTAGAACACAGGTTGTTTGTAACCGCTCACATATTTGTGTGAGGTGATGCTGCTGTTTATACATTCACGGTTCCTGTTGGTCTTTTACGCTGTAAGCAGATTTTTGTGTGTTCATCTTTGATTCTTTCATCGGCTATGAGCAAATACCAACAGCAGCAAAAAAGTAAATCATTCACCAAAAAAATGCAAGGATTCTCACATCTTTCATCAATACCCATACAATGACTTTAGGATACAGCTATGGGCTCTGTTGCCTCCAGCACCGCTGTCCATAAGTCACGGCGCAGACTCAGAGCAGTAATACAGGCATCGGTTGCCTGCATCCATTTTTCCGTATCATCACCACAAAGTTCTTCTACCATTTGTAAAGCAAGTGCACTATGATGATCCCCATCCACTTCAATATGCCGCTCCAGATAATACCGGAAGGTGTTTAGCTGCTCCGGATATTGGGCTGATAAACGAATGACCAGCTCATGAAACATATCGGGTATCAGGTCTTCACGCCCAAAGGTGAACACGGCCGCCTGAACATGCACGGGTGCTTTTTCAATAATGTCAAACGTAAAACCGCAAAATGAACGGATGGCTTCGGGCAATTCCAAGCGGTTAATCACTTCCTTAACCGGTATGCCCTGTTGCAACAGCACTAACAGTTCACGGATGGTGCTGGTAGCAGCACCCATTTCCTGCATGGCCTTAAGGTAGAGTTCAAAATGACTGATGCGGTTACCGGCTGCATCTATATCACTCTCTTCACCGGTTACAATTTCATTAATCAGGTAGCGGGTGTCTGCATGCCCCACCGGCACCCACGGATGTGTAACACAGGTGAGCTGCCGTTGTAAACTTTTTAATAGACTCATAAAATCCCAAACGGCAAATACATGATATTGGGTAAATATCTGCAGTTGTTCCAGTTGCTGCAGTTGCGGGTACAGCGGGTGAGCAATAATTTCACGTCGTACGGATTCTGTTTGTTGCAGGAGGTAAGTGCGTTGCATATTTTACTTTTTTTCTACTAACAGTTAAGGCAAACCGAGGTTTGGTAAAACATATAACCTTACCGTTTTTTTACAGAACAGGACAAGGGATTGTTCAAACAGGAATATTTGTTAGAGCGGCTATATAAAAATGCAAATCAGGGATTACACAATGGGCCGCACTGCAGGTGGAGCTACTGCATTGTACCAGGGTCAAAATGTTTCGTTGTACTTCATACTGCTGTTGCAACATGTTTACTGGCCTTCTTCGCCTCTTGATGAAGAAGCTGCAGCGGTAGTTTTTAAACCTGATGCTGCCTGCTCATACCGGTTGTGAATCCACAACAGCAACACACCAAACAGTACAGCCACAAGTATCAATACAGCATTCAAGATGCCTTCTGCAGCAAAAGACAGTTTAATCAGCGTTGTAGATATAATAAAACCGGAATTGCGGATGATTTTGTAAAACTCATCCGTATGAAACAAAGAAAACAACAGCAGCAATACATCTACCAGAATGAGCACTGTAAAAAAGTCTTCAAAAAACACCTGGTTCACATTTTTCATGGTAGTAAGCAACCGATCAATTGAAAACAAGCCGGCCGTTATCCAATGCAGAAAACTGTACACTGCCAATACAAAAAATACAGGCAATAAGAACCTGGATACAGTTTGCTTGAGACGAATAAAGCCCTGCAGCTTCAGTTCGTATGCCTGCACGTGCGGCTGGTTGCGCATCTGCTTTTGATTGAGCCGGTAAAAAATAAAGATGAGCAAAAAGAGCAGCAGGGTAGCAGCCAGATCCACTGAAAACTGCAGGTCATACTTTACAGAAATCCACTGATCAGTAAATTCCAGATGGGATAAATCTTTAAACAACCGGCGAATGATGATGAGTGTAATGATTTCATACTGCTTGCCGATATAGATGGTGGTGGATTGGGGCAGGTAATAAATAAGCAGGTACACTTCATATACGATGATAAACGAAAACGGTGTATATATAGCTGCAATGGGATTGTGCAGCAGACCCTCTTCTTTTGTTGCATGCAGCAGTCCAAAATGTACGAGACCAATGAGCATAAGATGCAATAAAAAGCCGGCGATTGCTGTAACAATAATGATGTTTTCTATCCGCTTTTTAGCAGCAGCAGTTAACAACAACCCAAGCCATTTACTTGCAGTACGCATAGGTTGTTACAACAAAGGATTTAAAGAAAGGTTGTTTCTTTATTCCCCTTGCCTTGCCCTTAACACCTGAGTGATATTATCTTCTTTGTCAACTTTTCTCATAAATCCCAAACACCCGTTTCACCAGTGACACAATGGTGGTAGCCAGTATAGCGCCGCTAAACGCCAGAAAAATATCTTTTTGTGCATCCCATATATCGCCCTGTGTACCCAGGTAAGCATCACCCTGTGCTTTAAAAAAGATATCTGCCACCGCCCATTCAATCAACTCATAAAATGCACTGATGCTGAGTGTAATTTCTATCGGCAAAATCCATGAAACCAATCTGGGATATTGAAACCATTTTAAAAATACTTCACGCATAGGATAGGCCAGTAAAAAACCAAAGCTGAAATGCACAATGCGGTCGTAATGATTACGTTCCGAAGCAAACAGATCTTTTAACCAGTAACCAAAAGGATTTTCGGCATACGTGTACTTGCTGCCATATACATGCAAACACAGGTAAACACAAATGAGCAGGTAACTCAAATCACTGAACTGAAATTTTTTGAAACTGAATATCAGAAACAAAACAAACAAAAACGTAAGTGTGTTTTCCAGTAACCAGTTGTTCATATCAGTGGTGCCAACAAGTGTACTAATCCACACAGCAATAAAGTCAAACAGAAAGATCCACAACCAGTAATTACTTCGTAACGGAGTGCGGTAGTTGGAGATTGCAATTGAAAAAGGCGTTTTTTAAAACAAGATAAGTATTAAAACCTTTTGTGCAACAGCTTGATTTACTCCTGCTTTTACTTTTTATAAACTCAGATTTGATCCTGCTTTATTACTCAACTACAGTTTTGGTTTTCATTGCTGCTTCAGTCGTTTCATTCATAACAGGATTGGCAGTATGTAAAACATGTTTATTTAAAGCCGTCTTTCGTTGATGAAATGCCTTATACATCCTGCCCTTATCAAACATCTTTTCATTGCATGAAATAAAAACAGTAGCTACACCATTACCAATAAAATTGGTGATCGCTCTTGCCTCCGACATAAAACGATCAACGCCCAGCAATAAAGCCAGTCCTTCAATAGGAATAACTTTTACCGCACTCAACGTGGAAGCAAGTATAATAAATCCGCTCCCGGTTACTCCTGCTGCCCCTTTAGACGTTACCATCAGCACGCCTACAACCATCAGCATTTGTTGCAGTGTAAGATCAATATGAAACACCTGCGCCAGGAACAAAACAGCCATTGATAAATAAATGGATGTACCATCCAGGTTAAAGGAATAACCCGTTGGCACTACCAATCCTACTACTGATTTATGACATCCCATGTGCTCCAGCTTTTCCATAAGCGATGGTAACGCCGCTTCAGAAGAGGAAGTACCCAGCACAATCAACAACTCATCTTTGATATAATTTAAAAATGCAAGCAATGAGATTTTATAATACTTCAATACAGCTCCCAGCACTGCAAATACAAACACAGCCATGGTGATGTACACACAAAGCATCAGTTTAGCCAGTGGTACCAATGTGGCAATACCGTACTTTCCAATGGTAAATGACATACCGCCAAAAGCACCTATAGGCGCAGCCTTCATCACCCAATGCAGTGCTCTGAATACATATTTCGAGGCCTGGTAAATGGGTTTTAATAATACCTGCTTATTGGTAAACCTGCTGAGTACAATACCAAACAGTATCGAAAATAATAATACCTGAATGGTGATGTTCTCTCTGAAGAATTGAAGCCATGATACAGATACTTCACCTTTATATTTAGTAATATCTGTTGCCCCAATACCCGATGTATCAACACCTTCTCCGGGTCTGATGAAATGTGCAACCACTAAACCTATGAGTAAGGCAAGAGTGGTAATCACTTCAAAATACAACAATGCTTTACCGCCTACCCGACCCACCTTTTTCAAATTATCCATACCGCATATGCCGGTGACAATAGTTAAAAAAATGATGGGGTTAATAAACAGTTTGATGACATCAATAAAATATTTCCCCAGTGGCTGCATGGCAACACCTGTTGCAGGAAAAAAATGTCCTAACAGAATCCCTGAAAATATAGCAAGCAATACCCAGAAGGTAAGACTGGTATAAATTTTTTTAAACATATAAATGTGTTTAACCCTATCGGGTAATGACTTCATTAACTGCTTTCACACACAATGCTATATCTGCTTTACTCACTTGCATGATGCGGAATGTTTCACCGTCTTTATCAATGTAGTTATACACTTCAGCATAGCCCTTTGGTAAAGTACCGGTGATCGTTTTAATAAAACTGAGCGCCACCAGAAAAGTTCCCAATGCTGATGGATGTGATTCATCACTATGATACAGTTCTATCCCCGGTTGCAGTTCTATTGCTTTTGCCCAGCAATTACCCGCAGGTACAACAACTGCATTGTTTTGCCTGCCTAACTCTTCATATACATGATTAATCGCTGTTTGTGTTTCAGGGGTTTTCTTTCTGCTCCATGTATTATAGATATACGGTTTTGCTCCTGTTTGTTTAATTAAATCACAAAACAATTTTCCGTGAAACAGTACACTGTCAGGATAGCGCAAAGGCCACATGCTGTTATCCTGTATTACAACAATATCATACTTCTCTTTTGTTATTGCCTGTTTTGATTGCAATCCTTTTGCTCCGTTCCAGTGCTCGCCCAGCGTGGCTCCACCGGCTGTTGATTTTTTACAAATGATCTTGGTCTTCATACTGTCGGTAAGTAACCCAATCATTTGTGCCAGGTTGTTATAATACACATAGCTGTTGCCAACAAACAATACACGAATCGTATCTTTTTTGGATGTCTGTGCATGTGCAGTTTGCAGCAAACAAAACTGCACACACAGGACAAAGGCAATCAATCGTAACGGCTTCATCAATAACATACTTACCGGTTAACAGGTGTGGGATCAAATAAGGATGGAATTGGATTGGGTGTTGATGTATTGATATCAATTTCAAACTGCGGATATAAAAAACGCTGCGGAAACTGTGTACCAAAGTTTAAAGGCACGGGCACACGCACATCTGTTTCTTTAAACAACCGGCGCATATCATTATAACCTTCTATTTGCCCGATGAAGTTTACATACCGCTCTTCAATAATTTCACGCAACAGGGCACGGTCCTGTGCAATAGGTGAAGTGCCTCCGTTTTCCATACCACCCGCTGCAAAATCAGCTGCTACATACGGATCATAACGCCAGTTGCCTGTTGTGAGATAAGTAGTGGTGATATAGGCACCGGTATTCAAATACGCTCTGTATGTATTCAATCGTGTAAGACCGGCAGCAAATCCATTCACTCTTGTATCTGCTTCGGCAAGGATCAATAAATTTTCACCAAAGGTGGCAAGTGGAAAGAAGGTGTTTTGGCCGAAAAAGCCGTTCACTGTAAAATTCAAGTTGGTTGCGCTGTTGTAAAAATAATTCCAGCGGGCACGCTCATTGGTTTTGGTATTACCTCTGTAACGGGTTCCCGCAGGGTTTACCAAACTCACACCATACATCCCTGTTGCATCAATCCAGTTAGGGCGGTCTAAGGAAAGAAACTGAAAGTAAAGATTAAACGCACCTCTGTTGGTAGCAAAATGCGGTGCCATAAAATTATTGGCCTGGGTACTGATGCCATTCTGCGCTGCAGCCAGTGCTCTGGGATAATCACGTACATGCATAAAATAGCGTGCCTTCAATGTGTTGGCCGTTTGAATCCAGCGGGTCATGTTTCCTGCAAAGTGAATATCCTGTGCAGCAAAATCTACAAAAGCAGTTGAACCCAGATTTACAATGGCTGAGTCGAGCAACACCTGCACTCTTGCATACACATCAGCCTGTGCATCAAATTTCGGATTGGCGAAATTATCATCTGCCGCTTCTGTATAAGGTATGTCACCCCACAAAGCGGTAGTCGTTCCCATCAAATTTGCTTCAATTACCTGAACCACACCCAGCATACGACGGTTGTTGACTGCCGTTGCTTTGCCTTTTAAAATTTTAATGTTTTTATAAAGACCTGAATAAACACGCTGCCAGGCAGCATCAAAGTTCCTGGTGATGACTGTATATTGATGATAACTTTGGTATTGCTGTGTGTATCCTCTGAAATAACCCGTCCACATACCTGCAAAGCGAGCCAGATCTCCTTCCTGTATATTCATATTGCCAACCATAATACTGGTGAGCATACTGTTCGCATCAGCATCAGTGGGGTTATTGGGATCGGTATTAATACCGTCAACTATTTTACTGCAGGAACTCCATACAGCAGTAAAACAAACTAAGGCAATCAAATAACGTTTCATATTATTAAATTTTGAATGGAGATTAAAAATTAAGTTTCAAAGTGAACAGATAAGAACGGGTGGGAGGGTTTACAAAATAAACTACACCACGGCCTGAGGTTGAACCCGAGTTGTTGGCATCAGGATCATATCCGTTTACGTTACTGATCAAAAACAGGTTGCGTCCGCTTATTTCAAAACCTAATGAACTGATGCCTGCTTTCTTTTTCAGAAAATCACTCGTTACCGTATAACCGAAATTGATTTCACGCATACGTGTCCAGGTAGCATCTTCTAAAAACAATTCGCCCACATTACCAAACCATCCACCGGGACCCGTGTACCAGCTTTGATCCAGTGCTACATTACCGGCACCAAAGTCTTTGATATTACCACGAAACGGTGTGCCTGCAGGAATAGTCGTTCCATTGTATCTTCTCAAAGGCACATCACTCACACGTTCAAAACCTGTAGCAGCTGATGTACCATAATCAAGCAACACACCTTCTGTTCCATTGATCACATCACCACCTTGTGAATGTTCCATCAAAGCATTGAGATAAAACTTCTTGTATTTAAGACTGAAGCCAAAGGCACCTCTCCAATCAGGATTGGGATCGCCAATAGGCGCCGCTGTAGGATCTACCACAGGAAAACCGTTGGCATCCAATGAAAACTTGCCGGAAGCATCACGTAAAAATTTATTGGAGAACAATACACCTAATGCATATCCTTCCACAGCTCTTGATGACACACCAGCGCTACCGCCCAATGTAATAGAACCTGCGCCGCTTAAGTTGGTTACAAGATTTCGGTTGCGTGTCCAGTTAAGATTTACATCGAGTGTCCAGTCTTTGCTTTGGATAAGATTATAACCAAGATCAATTTCTATTCCTTTGTTTTCAATAGCGCCTGCATTGGCATACAAGGTATTGAAACCTGTTGCAGGAGATTGTGTAACGGAGATCAAAGCGTCTTTGGTTGTATTGTTATAATAGGTAAGACCAAGTGTTAATCTGTTTTTGAAAAACCGTAAGTCTGCACCCACTTCAAATTCCTGTTTTTGCTCCGGACGTAAAAAGGCATTTCCTCTGTCATCATTCTGCAAATAAGAACCGGTTCCATATAAGGCAGGGTCAAGAGCACCACCTAAACCATCGCCCCATGAACGTGCCGTAAATGTAGTAGCCGTATTATATGCCAGCGGCTGCACACCTACAATTCCAAAGGAAGCACGTAGTTTACCAAAGGAAAACCACTCAGCGGGTTCAAATAATTTTAAACGTGTAAACTGCCATGCTACATCAGCCGATGGATAGAAAAATGTTTTGGATGCCAGACTTCCAAATGTAGAAGCCGCTTCCAAACGTGCTGTTGCATTCACAAACAACTGATCATAGAATGAAGTACCGATGCTTGTATAGCCGGCATTGGTCAGGCGTCTTAAAAAACGATCGGTTACTGAGATGTTTGCAGGTGTAGCATTATTAAAATCCTGCGGGCCTTCTGCTAAAATAAAGTTGAGTGATTGCCCGCCCAGCGTTGTTGTCTTTAAACTGTTATAGTTAAAACCAAGCGTAATATTGCCCGAAATGTTTTCATTAAAATCATGCTGCGCCCTTCCGATTACATCAAGGTTAAATTGAAACTCCGAATATTCTTCTCGGTTGTATTGCCCTGTAATGGCATTGGCAGAGAAATAAGGAAAGTAATTGGTTTGCAAATCAGTAAAATAATCAAGACCTGCACGTGTGGTAAGTGTAAACCATTTTACGGGTTTAATATTCACTTCTGCTGCATTTACAAAACGATTGACAGATGATCTGTTTTTAAGTGAATTGATTACCCAGAGTGGATTATTGAATCCGGGATTGGTACTGGAACCGATTCCGTTTCTGTAAGAGCGGTGTCTGTTGGAAACTACAGCGCCACCGGGGCCGGTATAAAAACTGCCGATATAATCGGTGTTATCAAAATCAGGTGGCGTACGTAAAAGGCCAATAAGCAATCCGGCATTATTAATACCTGCCTGCAATCTGTTGGAACTGCTTAAGATATAAGAAGCTTTATTGGAAACACTCAACCACTTGTTCAATTCTCTTCCCGCATTAACCCGAAACGTAGTTCTTCTGTAATCACTGCTGTTGCGCACAACCCCTTTTTGATTCATATCACTAAAACTCAGGAAGTAGTTGGATTTGTTATCACCTCCGCTTACACTCAGTGAATTATCAAGAAAATAACCTGTTCTGAAAATGCTGTTGTAATTTCTGTCAATAAAGGTTTCTCTGGAATTCTTGGTGGTAATCGGATATATGGTTCTGCCGGTATTACCTACAAAATAACCACCGGCTGTATTTAAAACATCATCGGCTCCGGAGCGGTTGGCAATTTTATCACCCCATGTACGTATGGCATTCGCCTGCCACACACCGTTATTACCTTGCCCGTATGTATTTTGTAAGTCATAAAAAGCGCTTACTTCATCAAACGAAACTGTAGAACGGAAACTGATATTGGCTTTGTTTCCGCTACTTCCCTTTTTTGTTGTAATGATGATCACACCATTCGCTGCCCTGGTGCCCCACAAGGCCGCTGCTGATGCGCCTTTTAAGATTTGTACACTGGCCACATCATCCATATTAATATCATTCATACGGCTTTGCTGTACAATTTGTCCGCCGCTGGATTCACCTCTTGCATCACCACTCACCGGCACACCATCCACAATCAATAAGGGATCTGTGCTGCGGGTAATGGTACTTTGACCTCTGATCAAAATTTGTGAGGAACCTCCTGGGTCGCCCGATGATCTGGAAACACGAATGCCTGATGATTTACCGGCAAGCGATTGAATCAACCCCGATTCACCCGAGTTGGTAATTGCTTCAGAACTGATGCGGTTGGTAGCATAACCGAGCTTGTCTTTTCTGGTTTCAAAACCCAGGGCATTTACCACTACATTTTCAAGTGAAGTAGCCGTAACATTTAATCGCACTTCTATTGATTCCGACCCGCTGAGTTTTATTTCTTTTGTTTCATAACCTATAAAACTCACTACAAGTTGGGTTTTGCCCGACGGTACCTGAATGGTAAAAGCACCTTTGTCATCTGTTAAGGCGGTAGTAGTGGTTCCTTTTACTAATACTGTGGCGCCTTGCAAGAAATTGCCTTTATCATCCAGCACAATACCTTTTACTGGCTTGCTCTGGCCAAAAGCCTGTGCAAAAAAGAAAAGTACAGCAATGAAGCACACACAGCATCTGTGTACGTTGAATTGATTCATATGACAGCATGTTTTGGTTTTGAAAAAAACAGTCAATCAAAATAACAGATCTCTGATTGTTTTTGATTTAATAGTACCTTTCCGATTCAATTCTAAAAAAAATCAGGATTTCCGAAACCTATAAAGAATTTCCGAAATTTATAATTGTATAATTTTCAAATAATTAGGTTTGAAGCTTAAAAAAGGAAAAGAGGAAATTATTTACTTGCTTAATCAGGCTATCGTCAGGTTTCAGCACGATACCGGTAAAGAAATAGTCCAAAATACCAATCGTAAGAACTATGAGGCCCTTGCCATTGCCCTTAGTGAAATCAGTAACAACCTTCCCCAAACCGCCGAAACCCTCGGGCATATCAAATATGAACCCGATATATCCAAAGAACAACAGGAATACCCTTTTAGAAAATATGATATAACGGGTGGCCAAATCAAAGACGCCCTCATGGGTCTTGTTGCCAACCCTCGGCCCTTTCTGGTGGACACCTGTTACATTTATGTATATGGTATGGGCCGACTTGCTTTTGAAAAAAATCCAAAAGACGAATACCTCGTCTCAACTGAAGAAACTGAAGAAGCAACGATGGACGCTTATTCAGTTTTTAAAGAAAATCAGCAATTAAAAGCCAGCCTTGCCAAATTAAGACATGAACGCAAACGCAGCATCAGCAGAAAAAACACATTCATCAGAAAAGTATTATTACCACTATCTGTGCTTTTGCTGGTTCTTGCTGTTTATTTCTTTTATCAGTACAACACGGCAAACCAGCAGCTGAGTGTTTATAAAAATGATTTTAAACTGTTGCCTTATACACCCACAAAAGCTCAGATAGATAGTTTAGAAGGAGTTTGGATTTGCTACATCGGTTCGCCACAGGCACGCCTTTCAGATCCTAACAGGTATCATAAAGTGGTTACCAATCTTGTAGAAATTAAATACAAAAACGGCTACTTCTTGTACGAGCGCTACGGCGCAAGCTTTAATCACACAGGCTATATTCAAATGGAAGCACCCGGACTCATTTCCATTCACTCAAGAATAAAAAACAATACCAATATTATTGAATCTCCCAGGCACAGTTTGATGCAACTGGAACCGGGCAAACCTTTTTTGAATGCCATATCAGCTTCCTGGAGCTTTGATGTGGGTACCAAAAATCGCATTATCGGCATCAGAGAAGTTTATCAAAAGCTGGGTAAAGGGGGCGTAATAGAAGAAGTGATTAATTCTGTTGAAAATGCAAGCTGTCAATGTAAAATCATACGCTGGAAAAAAAATCAAAAAGAGATTAGCACCTTTTTCCTCAAAAATATGTCACTGGATTCGTTGGCCAATCTTGAAATGAGAAACATGATTGATGAACGAAGCATTCTCTTAAAAGATCCCGCCGAAGAATTTATCATCATTAAGAAATCAGAATAAACGGATCTGTTACCATTACTTACTTCAACACACGTTCCAATAATAGCCCCAAACGTTCTGCCCATTTTTTATATTCTATTGCAAAGGGGTGTAATCCATCTGCAGCAAATGGGCGTAAGCCTGTATGTACTGCACACCCGGCTTTCGCCTGTTTAACAGCAACTCGGAAAAAATCAGGGAACTACTATTCACCAGAGCAAATGCTGATTATTTACAATCATACCGGCCCGCCCTCATTAACTGATGCTCATGGCAATGCATTCAATGTAAAACAACAAACGGAATGGCAGCAACAACTTCAAAAATCAGTACGCTGAAAACCGCTTTTCGTGAGTTCAATTTTCTTTTCTTTATACAACTTACCGATCGTCATCTTAAAAACCTTCTTACTCATACCAAAGAAATTATAAATAGCTTCGGGCTCACTTTTATCATGATAAGGTAAGTAACCGTTGTTTTCTTCCAGTAATCTTAAAATTTTACCCGCTTCGTCTTCAACCTTATTATAACCAGGTTTTCCGATAGCCACATCAATCTTACCATCTTCACGCAGCTGTTTAATAAATCCTTTTACTTTATCGCCCACCTGCAGTGGTTGAAACACTTCGTTGGCATACAACAAGCCAAGGTGTTGATTGTTGATGATTACAGACCAGCCTAACTCTGTTTCTCTGTATACAATCAAATCCACTTCTTCTTTTTCTTTCACCGTGAGCGCTTCGTTACTCAGCAAATGCTCAATGTACTGGCTTGCAGCAGCTCTGCCTGTTTGTGCATCTATATACACATGCACTAGGTATTCACCACCCAGCCGCATAGGCGAAAGTTGTTTACTCTTGCGTACAAATAAATCTTTCATCAATCCCCAGTCAAGAAAAGCTCCATGACTGCTGGTGCCCACTACTTTTAAAAAAGCAATATCACCCACTACAGCTGTTGGGTGTTGTGTTGTGGCGATGAGCCTGTCTTCACCATCATGATAAATAAATACTGTTAGTTCATCGCCCACCTTTGTTCCTCTGGGCACAAAACGTTTAGGAAGTAAAATGCCTTCTTTACCATCGTCTAAATAGGCACCCGCATCTTTGATGCGTTGCACATGCATACGGTTATAGTTACCTACTTCAATCATATGGTGAAGATAAGCACAGTGTTACAGTAAGTGCAGCTGAGTACATTTTCTTTTACTGCAATACAAAGCGAAGAGGGGCTGCTGCCGGTTCAACTGATCCTCTTATCATTACGGCATATACACCTTTACCCAAATTGCCCGTGGGCAATGTAATGGTGCCTGCGCCTGCAATACGGGAGCGATAAACGGTTTTACCTGCTGCATCTGTTACAATCAATTCCCTGCTTTCCGGTAAAAGTGTGGTACCACGGAGTACAGAAAGATAAAGCGTTTGACCGGGTGAGGCTATTGTAGGGTAGAGCTGATAATTACCTGTAGCATTTACACTGGCCTTTACAATTGGGCTGTAGCTGTAGGAGGCATCACCATCAACCATTTTAAGACGATAGTAAACGGCTACAGCTGCCGGCAGGGTTACATCTGTATAGCTATAAGATTGATTATAACCTGTAGCGTCAACCTTTGCAATGCGTACAAATTTATCCGGAGTACCGGTGCTGCGTTCCACTTCAAAATGACTCACATTTACCTGGCTTTCTGCTTTCCAGTCCAGTACAGATGTACTGTTTTTAACGGTGGCAATAAAATCTTTAAGACGGAGCGGCAGTACAGACGATTCAGCAAAATAACCTCCGCCTGCCATCATATCAAGACCACCATTGGCACCGGCGTCTGTATTAGAGGGTACATTTGTTAAAGTAATCAGGTTCATTGCTGATGTTACATCATTTGGAAACACTGCCAGTCCGTAAATACGGGTGCCATTAGAAATACCCAGTGCCGCCATAGAAATATATACACCACTCACAGTTTGTAAAGGAATATCCTGTTTTACACGGAGGTTTACATCAGTTCCGGTGCGGCGACTCATTACCTTAGAAATAAAGGCAGGACCTACCGTACCCCAATGACCGCTGGCTACCACAATGTTTACAAGACTGCCCAAACCATTTACCAGATTAGATCCGTTTAATGAAGTAATGGCTGCTACTTTAAAATTATCATTACCATTACGTTCATTTATTAAAAAACCCTGAAAATTAGGCGCAGTACAAAGAATACCTGCGTTAATGATTAGATCGATTCGCTCAATATTTGCCTGTGTGGTGGGTGAGTTGGAAAAAGTATTGTCTGAGCCACGGTTGCATACAAAGCTGTTTACAACATCTTCAAAATTGGGCAGGTAAGAAGGTTCCAGATAGAGGTTGTTGCCCACGTTTGTTGTATGTTCATAGAGTGTATTGATTGTATCGCCGGGTATTGAGGGATGCCGGTTAATTACAACATTATCAAATGGTCGTCCGTTGGGTCTGGGTCTGGGTGTATAAGAATTTGCACCAATGGTAAAGCCGGCCACCACACGCTCGATTCCTGCAGCACCACCGCTTCGTTGACCATACAGGTTGGTAAATGTGGTAGTATTAAGGTAAGAGCCACCTGACAAGTTCCAGCCAACTGAAGTATTGGTAGCAGCAGTTGCATTTCTTGTGGTGATGTTGTACGCTGAAACGGGCAATTGTGCTACTGCATCAAATGTTAGGATTAATACGATAAAACAAGAAATTACCAGAAAGGGTAAAATTTTCTTCATATAGATTTTTTAGGCTGCGAAAATATATCTTGAAGCTTAATTTATAGGTGTTTGCTTTGCTTGTTTCTAAGTGTAAACAATTATTGTTTTCAACATCTAACGTTTGCACCTCACCTTTAAAATGAATAAACAGATACAGAGCTGCCTAAGGGCACTTTTTTGAACGGCCCGGGACATTATGTTGAAACGGGAAATGCTACAATAAAAAACGGCATTTTTGTTATTTCACATTCTTTCCTGAAATTTACTTCAATTAAATAAATAGCCATGTCCCTATTTAACACAGGAAAAAACAAAAAAGACAAAAAGAAAGGAACAATTCCACAAAGTAAATCAGCATTTATTGCTCCCAAGGGTGGCGGCAAAGCCAATACAAAAGCCGGCAACAATGCAGGCAAGCATGTTGGTGGTGCACAGCGGGGAGCTTAAATACCGTTGCAATAATTTTTCACACAATTATTTTTACAGGCTGCTTCAAGTAACTTGCGCCCATGATGGATTATTTAAAAGGTCTCAATGAGCGGCAAAGAGAAGCAGTGGAAACAATTGACGGACCGCTCATGATTGTGGCCGGTGCCGGCAGCGGAAAAACCAAAGTACTTACTACACGTATTGCGCACCTGATGGCAAAGGGTGTAGATGCTTTCAATATACTGGCGCTCACGTTTACCAACAAGGCTGCTAAAGAAATGAAGGAGCGTGTGGAGCACATCCTCGGCAACCATGAAGCTCGCAACTTATACATAGGCACCTTTCACAGTGTGTTTGCACGCATCTTACGTACAGAAGCTAATAAGCTGGGCTACCCTAACAACTTCACCATTTATGATACGGATGATGCCAAGAGTGTGATCAAAACAGTGATCAATGAAATAAACCTGGATGATAAGCACTACAAACCATCCACGGTGTATAACAGAATCTCCTCAGCCAAGAACGCTTTGGTAAATGCAGAAGAATACAAAAACGACTGGCATATTCAGCAGGAAGATTTGCGGGCCAACCGTCCGGCCATTGCACAAATATTTGATGCATACAGCAAACGCTGTTTTAAAAACGGAGCGATGGACTTTGATGACCTGCTCATCAAGTTTTATGAGCTGCTCAAAAACTTTCCGGAAAGCTTAAGCAAGTACCAGCGCAAGTTTCAATTCATTATGATTGATGAGTACCAGGATACCAACCCGGCTCAGTACGAAATCATCAAGCTGCTTGGCGCCATGCATGAAAACGTATGTGTGGTAGGCGATGATGCACAGAGTATCTACAGCTTCCGGGGTGCAACCATTGAAAACATTTTACAGTTTCAGAAAGATTACGATAATGTGCATGTGGTGAAACTGGAGCAGAACTATCGAAGCACAAAAAACATTCTGCATGTTGCCAATGAAGTAATTGCCAACAATAAGAATCAAATTGAAAAAGTTTTATTTACTGATAATACGGATGGAGAAAAGATTCGTCTTGTTCGCACCATGACGGATAATGATGAAGGCAAGTATGTAGCTGATACCATTCAGGAACAAAAACTTCGTAATCATTACCGAAATAAAGATTTTGCTATTCTCTACCGCACCAATGCACAGAGCCGTGCGTTTGAAGAAAGCCTGCGCCGCATGGCTATTCCTTATATTATTTATGGTGGCATCAGCTTTTATCAGCGTAAAGAAATCAAAGATTTTATTGCTTACCTGCGCTTAATCGTGAACCCACGTGATGAAGAAGCGCTCAAGCGTGTTATTAATTATCCGGCACGTGGCATTGGTAAAACCACCGTTGATAAATGTGTGCTTTTTGCCAATGAGCGAAACATCAGCATGTGGGAAGTGTTAACCCGTTCAAGAGAGCTGGGCTTTAAAGCAGGCACTGCTGATGCCATTGATGAGTTTGTAACCATGATTAAAAGTTTTGCCAGTATGCTGCAGAAAAACAATGCGTATGAAGTGGCAGTGCATGTGGGCAAACAAACCAACCTCGTGAAAGAACTGTTCAACGATAAAAGCACGGAAGGATTACAGCGTTATGAAAATATCCAGGAGTTACTCAACTCAATTAAGGAATGGGTAGATGATACCACCAACCGTCAGCAGATTGATGATGATGGTGTGGTGATTGAAGATCCGGCCCCCTCTAACTCCCCCCAAGGGGGAGAACAGGCAAGCACACAGTCTTTGCTTTTCAGCGATTCCAATAATAATGAACCGTCTTTGACAGGTGGGGTTTTGAGCGAAGGCAATCCCCTCCCGGTAGGGGGAAGGGGTGGGTTGGATTTGGGAAGTTATTTACAACAAATCACCCTGCTCACAGATGCTGATGAAAAAGACCCCGATGCTGATAGTGTAAAACTCATGACTATCCATGCAGCCAAAGGATTGGAGTTTGAATGTGTGTTTGCTGCCGGTTTGGAAGAAATGTTATTTCCCAACGCACTCAGCATCAACACACGTGAAGAACTGGAAGAAGAACGTCGTTTGTTTTATGTGGTGATTACAAGAGCCAAGAAGAAGCTTTGGATTACTTATGCCAATACCCGATATAAGTTCGGACAGATTGTACAAAACGAACCGAGTCGTTTTTTAGATGAGTTGCCTGAAACACATATTGATAAAAGTTATGCAGGTGGTGGATTGAGGAACCAAACTTCATTCGGCGGTAGCTCTGCCTTTGACCGTATGAAAGGCTGGGGCAATAAAGGAAATGATTATGATGATGTGGCCCGTGCAGAAAAAAAATACGGACCTCCACCCTCACAAAAGAAAACAACTACGTCTTCGTTAATTACTCCGGCCCGTAATCAAACCATCGAGCACAAACCTGCAGCAGATTTTATGGCAAGTGATACCAGCAACTTGCAGGAAGGTCAAAAAGTAGAACATCAAAAGTTCGGCTTTGGCGTTGTTGCCAAAATGGAAGGCAGCGCACATAACCCTATTGCGACAGTGAAGTTTGAACTAAATGGTGAGAAGAAGATTATGCTTAATTACGCAAAGCTCAGAATCATTGAATAAGAAAAAGCTCCTTTGGGAGCTTTTTTAATTTTGTTGACCAGCTATTTATTTCATGGCATCGTCCCTTGCGCCTGCCCGTCCGTAGCCTTAGCGAAGGCGGGTCACTCACTTCATCGTTCGGTAACAATGGCGTCTATGGTTCGCAACACAATCACACTATCTTCCCATATACACCATCAATATCTGTACATCACTTGGGTTTACACCGCTGATGCGTGATGCCTGTCCAAGCGTTCTGGGTTTTATTTTCTTAAACTTTTGTAAGGCCTCTGCACTTAAAGAAGAAATTTTATTGTAATCAAAAGAATCGGGTATTTCTAAATCTTCCAGCTGACTCATGCGCTGTACCAAATCTTTTTCTTTTTCTATATACACATCATACTTTACCTGTATTTCTGTTTGCTCCAGTATTTCACGGTTATAGTCTGCCGTTAGTTGTTTCAATGTGGGCGAAGCTTGTAAAAATTCCTCTAACGATATACCCGGTCTTAATAAGATTTGTTGTGCTTTTTGTTTTTGGGTAAGCGGCGCACTGTTCTTTGATTCTAAGAAGGAATTAATTTCTTCAGGAGTAATGGATACTTCACTCAACACTTGCTTCAGCTTTTCAACAGACTCCAGCTTGTATCTTGTTTGTTCCATTCGTTCCTGGCTCGCCAGTCCCATTCTGTAGCTCAACTCTGTTAAACGCAAATCTGCATTATCCTGACGCAATAAGGTGCGGTATTCAGCTCTGCTGGTAAACATGCGGTAAGGTTCATCGGTTCCTTTGCTGATGAGGTCATCAATCAACACACCAATGTAGGCGTCGCTACGTTTCAAAATAAATGGAGCCTGCTCTCTTGCTTTCAAATGTGCATTGATACCCGCCATCAATCCTTGACAGGCAGCTTCTTCATAACCCGTTGTTCCATTAATCTGTCCGGCAAAGAAAAGGTTTTGTATCTGCTTGGTTTCCAATGAGTACTGAAGCTGTGTAGGCGGAAAGTAATCATATTCAATGGCATAACCGGGCCTGAACATGCGGCAATTCTCAAAGCCGGGAACTGTACGAAGAGCCCCGTATTGCACTTGCTCTGGTAAAGAGGTAGAAAACCCGTTTACATAGATTTCCACCGTATTCCACCCTTCCGGCTCTACAAAAAGCTGGTGACGGTCTCTATCAGCAAATCGATTGATTTTGTCTTCAATACTGGGGCAGTACCTTGGACCCGTTCCCTGAATGCGGCCCTGATACATCGGGCTCCTGTCAAACCCTGTTTTCAGGATTTCATGAACAACCGAGTTGGTATAGGTAATAAAACAGCTTCTTTGCTGCTCGGGCTTGATGCGATCTACGTTCATGTAAGAAAATCCGCTGATTTCCTCATCACCCTTTTGCTCTTCCATTTTTGAGTAGTCCAGGCTTCTTCCGTCAATACGGGGCGGGGTTCCGGTTTTTAATCGATCGCTTTCAAAGCCTAGTTCTACCAATTGCTCGGTGATTCCGGTTGCTGCTTTTTCAGAGATACGTCCACCCCCTAATTGCTTTTCTCCAATATGAATGACACCATTTAAAAAGGTGCCGCTGGTAACAACTACTGATTTGGCCTTAATCTCATGCCCCAGTCCTGTTATCACACCATAGCATTTTCCGTCATTTACCAAGAGTTGACGCACCATATCCTGGTAAAAATCAACGTTGGGCGTTGCTTCCAGCATTTCCCTCCAGGTAGCTGCAAAGAGCATCCGGTCGTTTTGCGTTCGGGGGCTCCACATAGCCGGTCCCTTGCTCCGGTTCAGCATTCGAAACTGAATCATGCTTTTATCACTCACAATACCGCTGTATCCGCCCAACGCATCTATCTCTCTCACAATCTGGCCTTTTGCAATGCCCCCCATAGCCGGGTTGCAGCTCATTTGAGCAATGGTTTGCATATTCATGGTTATTAGCAACACCTTGCTACCCATGTTGGCAGCAGCGGCAGCGGCTTCACATCCTGCGTGACCTGCACCTACAACAACGATATCGTATTCTGGAAACATAGCCTGCAAAATTAGGCTAAATAAAGAGCCCTACTGCTTTCCAATGTTTCGAATCATAGCAGCTTCTTTCTTCACTTCATTAATATCTCTACCGCTATTAAGCAATTCAAATTCATAATTGTTGAAGTCCTCGATATGTTCCAGGTAATCCCTATGCTCTTTAATAAACTTCCGTTGTGCTTCAGTGCTAATAATTTCTGAGATTTCAATGGTGGTGATTTTATCGAGGAGTTTTTTACAGATATGATAGCCTGTTTCATTATAGATATCCTGAAAGTAAGTTTTTGCCATCAGTACATCTACCCTGTTGCCTCGGTCTTTATTTTTTTGATTGGCTTCAACTCGTATGTTCGTAAAATTCCAGCAAAGCTTTAGATCTTCTTCATTTTTAAAGTTAAAATAGGTTACAGGTATAATGTGGTCAAATTGCCACATTTTACCATAGTTCGCCCATGAGAGTTCATCAGTAAACTGCATTTCCATCCAAAGGCGAAGATTTTTAAAATCCAACCCAAAGTATGAGGCGTATTGTGAGGCCACATGACCATTAATGATGTAACGTCTTAAGGCAATTTGCCATTTCCGTTTATCATTATGCTTTTGTTTTGATTCTGATAATTCAGTAGAGATGCTATACAACTTGTTCATATCCTTGCTTTGTGCAAAGGTAACGTTTCACGGAGCACCGTTCCACCCTGAAACTGTGATTTGTGAAACAATTATTTACAGGCAAACACTTGAACTACTAACAATTTTTTGCCGCCAGGATTGGAAAAAGCAACTCCCATACGTTCAAATGTTGGGTCTAAAAGATTAACCCGATGGCCTTTATCAGGCACACCATAATCAATTAAGAGGGTAATTAAAGCTTCGAGTGGGTTGGGATTTCCGATAAAAAGGTTTTCGGCTCCACATCTGAAGGTGCCCGTTTCTTTCAAACGCTGGACGAAGTCCTTTCCTGATGAAGATTTGTGAGAGATGATACCATTTCGTTTTGCTAAGTCTTGTGCATGCGCCCATGACATTCGTACAAGTTTGGCATCGGGCAGCAAAAATGGAAGTGGTGCTTTTATCTTTTCAATATCTCGTTCAAGGCTTTTAACTTCAGGCTTGTTTGCCTCCGGAAACTGCCTGATGAACTCCTTAACAACATCATTATAAAATAATAGTGGATTTTTTCGCATCACATTCGTCCAGTAAAAGAGCATTTGTTCATCCTTATTAAGCTCAAGGAAGCTAACATTAGCTGCCAACGGTTTCCAAACAGATGAATCAATGGGCCCATTAAACACAAATGGTTTGTCTCGAAGTGTTATGGAGCCCTGTGAATAGATAAGATTTCCTGTAAATAAGAAAAATAAAACCAAAAAGTACTTCATGTCTTCTTACGCTTAGAAAAGTACAAACGCAAATAATAGTCCTCCCGTTCACGCATCTTCTTAATTTGTTGTGAAGTTTTATCGCCATACCCGCAGAGATGAAGGCAACCATGAAAAATGACCCGGTGCAATTCCGAAGTGTTAGTTGATTCTAAAAGAATTGCGTTATCCTTTACCCTTTCTATACTTATGTACATTTCAGCTTGAACTGGTTCGTTGGATTTAGAATAAAAAAAGGTGATAATGTCGGTATAATAGTTATGAGAAAGATAGTCCTTGTTTATCTGCAATAAATAAGAATCTGTGCAAAAAATAATATTCAGACTTTTAAGCTTAGTGTCTTCTTGTTTGAAAAGGAAGTGAACAAATTCCTTTAAGGCTGTTCGTCCTGCAAGTGAAACTTTCACATCGTTATAGAAAAAGCGAACTCTTTTTGACATATTTTCAAAATTCGGAAATACTGAATACGTGTGTAAGATACTTTTGCATTTGAAATATGGCAAACAAACTTTCGGAACTTTTACCCGGCGAGAAAGGAACCATCCTTTCATTTGAAAACGAGGAAATCCACCTTAAGTTAATGGAGATGGGCTGTGTACCGGGAGAAGAAATTGAAGTAGAACGTATTGCTCCCCTGGGTGATCCAATAAGTGTAATTGTATCAGGATATCATTTAAGCCTTCGGGTAGAAGAAGCCCTTGCTATTACCATAAAAAAACACAACTAATTGATTTTCAATAATTATAATGAATATAGGTCTCTATTTTGGTTCATTTAATCCTGTTCATAACGGCCATTTAATCATCGCTCAACACATGCTTAATGAAACCGATCTGGATAAAGTATGGTTCATTGTATCACCACAGAATCCATTTAAACAACAGAAATCCTTACTCAATGAATATGACAGGCTTCATCTTGTACAAGTAGCAATTGAAGGTTCATTAAATATAAAAGCCAGCGATGTGGAATTTAAGCTGCCGAAACCTTCTTACACCGTAGATACACTTGTGTATTTACAAGAAAAATACCCCTCCTTTACATTTTCCATAATTATGGGAAGCGACAGCTTTCAAAATTTATACTCTTGGAAAAACCCTGAACATATCATAAACAATCACACCATATATGTTTATGAAAGGCCCGGCTTTGAACTGCAGAAGGATTTGCCGGTAAAAGTAAAACCTGTACAGGCTCCCCTGCTTCAAATTTCGGCTACACATATTCGTGAGCTTATTCTAAACAACAAATCCATCAGGTATCTTGTACCTGATATTGTAATGGAAGAAATTAACAGGAATAATTATTTCAGGTTAAAAGACCCAGCCAAGAAATAAACAAATCAACGGTATGACAGGTGTGGGTAATGGTGTATAACGCAGCAATAGAAAAGTGGCAGCCACAACCAATAAGTTTATTTCACTTACTCTGTCAAACTGCATAATTGCCATATCTTTTGAGAGGTAAAAAGCAGAAGCTATCATTAAGCCAACAACAGCCGCATTGATTCCCTCAAGTGAGCGGTAAATTACAGCATATCGCTTTAGATTGTGCCAGATAGGATAAAAGAATAACACCAACAATGCGCTCGGTAAAAAAATGGCAATTGTTCCAATAACAGCACCTGTTAACTGCATTCCTTTTCCATCTTTTCTTAATGCCATGCCGCCCGCATAAGTTGCCATTGAAAAAACAGGCCCGGGAATACCCTGTACAAAACCGGCACCGGTTAACAGTTCTTCTTTTGTTACATATTGTGTTTTTTCACGAACTACAAACTGTTCATACATCATAGGCATGAGCACCTGTCCTCCGCCAAACACAAGACTACCAAAACGATAGAAATTTTCAAACAGGTTAAATGCCTTTCGGTTTTCCCATTGTTGTTTATTTGCAACCGTACTTAAAACACCTGCGGCTATGAACACAAAAGCAAACAGCCAGATATTGGTCCATTTTACTTTTTTAGGTGGTTCTTCTTTTTGTGGAATACGCTTACTGCTGAAATTGGTTGCAATACCGGCACAAACTAAAATAATAGGAAAAACCCATGGCGTCTTAAAAAAAATATACGTACCAAGCGCTGCCATAATCATTATGACCCTTGTAATGGTATTATTCACTGATATGCAATAGGCCTTCCATGCAGCATAAATAAGAAAACCTATCGCCATAGGCTGGAGGTATTTAAAAATATCAGTATCCAATGCTTTCTTATCAATATAATGTACGAGAAAAGAAAAGGCACCCATAATAAAACAGGCCGGTAATATCCATATAAGAAATGAAATAATAGCAAGAGAGACACCACCACGTTTATATCCAATTAATGTAATGGTTTGTGTAGAGGATGCGCCCGGCAGCAATTGACAAAAAGAAATTAAATCAGTGAGCTCTTTCTCTGTAACATCTCTTCGTTTGTTTACAAAGGTTTTCATCATCATACCAAAATGTCCCTGGGGGCCGCCAAACGCAGTTAATGTATAAATCAAAACTGATTTCAGAAATGGTATGTGTCTGATTAATGCCAGATAATTTCTTTTATTTTTTCAATCCTATTTCTTTGAGTCTTTCATCCAGGTATTCCCCTGCAGTTACATCATCATACTGTTTTAGTGTAGATGTGCTGATACAACTTGGTAAACAGGCTAACGGCATACTTGCCCGTGGATGCAAAAAGAAAGGTATTGAAAATCTGGAAGTATGCCAAAGTGAACGTGGCGGATTAACTACACGATGCGTTGTTGAACGTAATTTGTTATTGGTCAAGCGCTGCAGCATATCTCCCACGTTAACAACAATTTGATCGGGCAACGAAGTGACGCCCACCCATTCATTTTGTTTGGTTAATATTTCCAAACCATCAGCACTGGCACCAACTAATAAAGTTATAAGATTGATGTCTTCATGCTGCTCAGCCCGAATAGCAGTTTTGGGCTCATGTGTAATTGGCGGATAATGAATAGCTCTTAAGATGGAATTTCCATTATTAACCCATTCATCAAAATAGAACTCGTCCAGTGAAAGGTAAAGTGCTATGGCCTGTAATAATTTTTTTCCAGACGCTTCAAAATGATGATAGGCCGCTTCGAAAGTGGCATTAAATTTTTCAACCTCTTTTACTCTTACATTTTCAGGATATCCTTCTTTGGCCCTTAACACCGCATCAGTGATTTGTCCATATTGAAAAAACTCTTTCAGGTCAGGTGCCTCGCTTCCTTTAGCATGTTCTTTACCAAATGATGTGTAACCTCTTTGCCCCGCAAGACCCGGAACTTCATACTGCCTTTTCAAATCCAGTGGCAATGAAAAAAACTGCTGTACATATTTATACAACTCTTTTATAAGCTCATCAGGAATACCGTGATTTTTTACAGCCACAAATCCTACTTCTTCATAGGCATTGCCCAACTGGTTTACAAACTGCAATTTATTTGCAGTATCATGAGTATCAAACATAGCAAGATCTACAACAGGTATGGTCATGATACAGAATTTACATTTATTTATAAAAGATAGCGCTTAAGTTTGAGGTGCAAAAATTAAACATTTGAATCACTTTAAGAAGCTTTCTGTTTGTTTTGTTCTGTTAATAACGCTCATTTGCTGTAAACCGGCATATCATTCCTTTACTCCCAGCTACAAAAAAGAATTTGCAGTTGTAAACAACAATCAACCTGACTATTCCAATGTAAAGTATTGGGCAGCACATCCATGGAAAACAGACCCATCTGACAGCATTCCTTTACCCTTGAAGAATGAAAAACGAGATTCCACAGTAGATGTTTTTTTTCTGCACCCCACAACGTTAACTGATAAAAAAACAGAAGCTGTCATCTGGAACGCTGATATAGACAATGCAGAACTGAATGCCAAAACAGATTACAGTTCTATACTTTACCAGGCAAGTGTTTTTAATGCAAGCTGCAGGGTGTTTGCACCCAGGTACAGACAAGCACATTTGTATTCCTTTTTTACTAAAGATTCTACAAAGGGAAAAGCAGCTCTGCGTATGGCTTATGAAGATGTAAGGTCAGCTTTTGAATATTACCTGAAACATTATAACAACGGCAGACCCATTATCATAGCAGGTCACAGTCAGGGTACACTGCATGCACAACTTCTGTTAAAACATTTTTTTGATGGAACAGCTCTAGCCAAACAACTGGTTTGTGCTTACATACCGGGATTAGTGATTTCAAAAAATGAATTTACCGTACTGCAACCATGCACAGACAATGCAGGTACAGGCTGCTTTGTTGGATGGAGAACATACAGAAAAAATTATACGCCGGAATTTATTGAAAAAGAAAACGGAAATTCATGGGTGGTGAATCCTGTTTCATGGACGATTGACAGTCTGTACCACGATCGGGATAAAAACACAGGTGCAGTGCTGTACAACTTTAAAAAAATTATTCCGCATACTAACGGAGCACAAATCCATAATGGCATGTTGTGGGTAGAGCGGCCCAAATTTCCCGGTAGCTTTTTGTATAGAAGCAAAAACTATCACCCCGGAGATATTAATTTATTCTACATAAACATTAGAGAAAATATTAAAGACAGAATTCAATCCTACTTTGAAAAGCAATAAAAAAAGCACATCCTGTTGAGATGTGCTTTCCCTTGGCAATTATGAAATTTATTTAATAGTAAATGCTCCTAATTTCGTTTCTGTATTTACGTCAATTGATGCAAGAGAGATGCGCAATCGAACTTTATTAGCAATCATACCTACATTTTTTGCAAATAAGTAAGTAATATCATTATTCTCAATTGTAACCCCGGTGATTGCAGGAGTAAGCTTGACTCTTATAACATCTTTAAAACTATTACCATTAAAAGAGGTATCAAATTTATTTCCAACAACAGAGAAAGCAAGGTTTACCGGAATGGGAAAAGGAGAACCTGAAAAAGCAATCGATTTAGTTTCACTCCAGCTACCCCCTGCAGCAAGATTATCTTTCAGATATAATACTTCTATAGCCTGAGGTAAAGCTGCAAAGGATGCAATGCGGTAATAATCATTACCCGTTTTATTATAATACTCATTGGCACCTATTGAATTTGTAAATACTTTATAAGTACGCCCGCTGGAAGCAGAGTCTCTGGAGGTAGCGGTGAGCTTATAACTTACATTCACTGCATTAGCTCCTGAAGTGCCGGTAGTTGTATAATTCCATTCACTGCCGGTACTTACAGGTTGATAGGTAAATGTTTCCGGTTGCGGTGAATCAGTTTTCTTATTACAATTGCTTGCTGTGAGCGTTATGTACAAAATAAGGCAAACAGATAAAATGGTTTTTTGCATAGAATTGCTTTTGGTGTGCGTTGATAAAACGCTCTGTAACGCTTCTTGTTGTTTAAAACTCACAGTTTTTGGGCGTTCGGGGAAATGCAATCACGTCACGGATATTGCCCATACCTGTTACAAACTGCACCATGCGCTCAAAACCCAATCCAAAACCAGCATGTGGCACCGTACCAAAACGACGGGTATCCAAATACCACCACAAGTCATCAGCAGGTACATGCATCGCTTTCATACGAGCCATCAATTTATCTAAACGCTCTTCACGTTGTGAGCCGCCCACTATTTCACCGATGCCGGGCGCCAGAATATCCATAGCAGCAACAGTTTCTTTACCAAGCTCACACCCCTCATCCTGACGCATGTAAAATGCTTTAATAGCTGCAGGATAGTTGGTAACAATTACAGGCTTTTTAAAATGCTTCTCTACCAGATAACGCTCGTGCTCACTCTGCATATCTATACCCCACTTTACTTCGTATTGAAATTTCTTCTTTTTGTAAGCAGGTGATTGAAGTAAAATATCAATAGCCTGTGTATAAGTGATGCGTTCAAAATTGTTATTGAGCACAAACTCTAACTTTTCAATCAATCCCATTTCACTGCGCTTGTCCTGCGGCAGTTGCTTTTCTTCATCAGCTAAACGTTGTGCAAGGAACTCCAAATCTTCACGATTGTTCTCCATTGCAAAACGGATAATGTATTTGATGAACTCTTCAGCAAGGTTCATATTGTCTTCCAAATCATGAAAGGCCATCTCGGGTTCTATCATCCAGAACTCTGCCAGGTGACGGGCGGTGTTACTGTTCTCTGCACGAAAGGTGGGACCAAACGTATAAATTTCACCAAAGGCTGTAGCTCCCAACTCGCCTTCGAGCTGACCACTCACCGTTAAGTTGGTAGCACGGCCAAAGAAGTCTTCTTTATAGTTAATGCTGCCATCTTCGTTTCGTGGCGGATTATCAAAAGGTAATGTGCTTACACGAAACATTTCACCTGCTCCTTCCGCATCGCTGGCGGTAACGATAGGTGTATGCAGATATATGAATCCTTTTTCATGAAAAAATTTGTGAACCGCATATGCTATCGAATGACGCACACGAAACACCGAACCGAATGTATTGGTACGAAAACGCAGGTGGGCGATTTCTCTTAAAAATTCAAGGCTGTGTTTTTTAGGTTGCAAGGGATATTTTTCTGCATCACTGTCTCCCAAAATCTCAATGGCTGCTGCCTTGAGTTCAACCGTTTGTCCTTTGCCGAGCGAAGGAATCAAAAGACCCGTTACTTTTAAAGAAGCAGAAGTAGTAATGCGTTTGAGCAATTCCTCATCAAATTTGCCCAACTCCAATACAACCTGAAGATTATTATTGGTACTGCCATCATTCAGCGCCACAAACTGATTGTTACGAAACGTACGTACCCAACCCATCACTGTTACTTCCTGTTCTTTGGGTTCCCATGTGAGCAACTCCTTAATCTTCGTTCTTTTGTTAAACATACACCTGATTTTGAGGGAGCAAAGATAAAGAATGTGGGCTTTGTGTTTTGATAATATGCCAAACTATAGCTAATGTTAATCTAAAATATTTTTCACAAGTAGTTTGGTTGTTTCAGAATTCAAAATTACTTTAGTTGAAACTTAAAAAGATTTGTTATGAAAAAAATTACCCCCCCCCCCGGCTATTTCGTTATTAATTTCATTTCTTTTCCTGTTTGTCTTTACAGCCTGTAAGAAAAACATGAATTCAAATGAGAATATCCCCTTGCCAAAAAAGGACGAATCTGCTGCTGTTAAAACATTTTTATCAGGCGAAACGGAAAAACTTACATCCTCTGCCAAAGAAAGAGTTGATTTTTTTCTTTCTACGCTTGATTTTTCTACAGCCCGCTTTTTTCAAAAAGATGAATCAGAAAAAATTTACTTTGTTCCTCCAGGACAGAATTCTTCACTAAAACAGGCGTTGATTATTTTTTGTAATGAGGATGGAACGTATCGTAGAGCGTCGAGGCTTCGTTATTCTTTGAATGAAGTTAAAAATATTCCTGATTTCTCAAACAAGGACTTCTATTTCCTTTTTAGTAATAGTAAGGAATGCAAAAAAGGAATTTATACAATCTCAACGCTTGAGGATATTTTTCTGCAGAGAATTACAGTCAACCAAAAAGGAGATTTTGGATATGGGTTTTTAAAAAAGAAGGACAGCCAACCACAAAATCAAATTCAAGCTGAAAATGATTGTATAGATTGGTATATGGTAACAACGATAACCTATGCAGATGGTTCAACCGAAACAACAGAAGAATTTTTATTTACTACTTGTAATGGTTGTCCAATGAATGGGCAATTAGAATCGCTTTGTGAAGCAGGAAATAATTGGGGGGCTTCAAATCCGCCTTCAGAAGAACCTGTAACAAAACAGGTTGATTGGCGTGTTGGTAATTCTTCATCATGGTACGTAAAATCCTATGAAAAGCTAAATGGTACAAAAATTACAAACGGTTCGTTTGGTGGTGGTTTTACGAAGATAACACATCTTAACTCGGCAATCTTTAATCTTCAAGGTCTGGCAACATGGCAAGAACTTGCAGTTACAACTTCATGTAATCCAACTTATGCATATAGCACCGTATCTGGAAGGGTTACGAAAGAAGGGGTACCCGATATGGAAGTTAACAAATCAACAGTTTGGGGCTTTTATGCTGAGTTTTAATTTTCAAATATGAAATATTGCTTTTTAATAATAAAACTGATGATTTTTTTTGGTTGTGTTTCATCGGAAAAATTGAAAAATTGTGGTTCTGTTAAATTAAAACTAAGATTAATAGAAAAAAAAACGGGGCAGGAAATTCCTGTTCCGTTTTATGAAGATTTTCATTTCTTCTTTTTGGATAGCATGATCATTTGTGAGCAGATAGCCTTAAATGTTAGAACAGATGAAAACAATAATGAAACCAAGGAAAGAGTAATTAAAGGCTATACTTTTATTGACCTTCCGTCTAAGACATATACAACTTATAAAACCTTTTCAGATACATCCTCCTATATCAAGCACTACAAACAACCCGACACGGGAAGAGTAGAGGGTGGATGGAATTTTATTTCAACCCCCGACCCAGATAGTGTTATTGGGCCACCCGTTGATACTGTAATTAATGGGATAGCCTTCTGTAAATACTTATGTAAAAAATCCAGTTCAAATCAAGAAATATTTTCTTTCATCTTTGTAAAGAAAAAACCTACAACAATCCCCCTTTATTTTACGTTTCGCCACGAATTCACCCGAAGCCTCGGGTCTCCTGTTACACGTGTAGAAAACATTGTTGAAAAAGATTCCTATAACCTTTCTTCTGAATATGTTTTATTGAAAAATACACTCACTAAAGAGGAACTATCAGTATTTACAAGATGGAAGAAAAATCTACGAAAATTACAAAATTCAAAGCCTTAGCCTTTGTCAAAAAATTAGAAATAGCTTGTTTTAGGTTTAAACCTTCAATAAAAGAGGTTTTGTACGTGGATCTTTTCAAACATGGGCAACAACGAAAAAACTGGGGTTTTATGAGATTGCCCATTTTACAAACACTATCTGGCATTTATTTACTCAGCCCTCTCCAACAATTTTTTTGCTTTTATTAAAATTGCCGTAACATTGCAGCGGAAACAGACTGGTTTCAAAATCCGATTCTTCAAAATCAAAGCACGTCTGAATAAGTCGTTTTCCGCTCCCAACTTTAAATAATCAATCAATTTCGTATTCCGGCTTTACTGTTTTAGCTATTGATTCATGAATTAAAACTTTTATGTACGACATACTCCAACTGAACGACATGCTCGTTCCCGAACTGCTGGATGTAGCAGAACAACTCAAGATTACAGGTGCCAAAAAAATGGACAAACAGGAACTTATTTACAAAATCCTCGATAAACAGGCTGTTATGGCAAGTGAACAAAAAAACAGTGGCGACGAGAAAACACGCCGCAAACGCATTGTAAAAACTTCAACCGCTACAGGTACTGAAGAAGCAGTGGTAGAGAGTGGTGATACTGCTCCACCTGCAAAAGGCAAAAAGAAAAAAGAAGAAGCGCCTGCTAAAAAAATAATGAAGAAAACAGAGCAACCTGCTATTGACCCTGCTGAGCTGGCGGCCAACTTTCTGTCAGCTATTGCCCTGCCCGGTGATGATAACTATGTGGCAGATGGACCTGCGCCGGAGGGTGAAGAACAGGAACCGCAGCAGCCGCAGCAGCAGGAAGCACCTGTACAGCAACGCCCGCAACAAAACAACAGAAGAGAACAGCTTTTCAATATTGAATTTGACGGCATTATACAAGCCGAAGGTGTGCTTGAAATGATGCCTGATGGTTATGGCTTTTTAAGAAGCAGCGATTATAACTATTTGTCAAGTCCTGATGATGTTTATGTATCACCATCGCAAATCAAATTGTTTGGTTTAAAAACGGGTGATACGGTTTATGGTTCTGTACGTCCGCCAAAAGAAGGTGAGAAATATTTTGCCTTGCTTAAAGTTGATACTATTAACGGCAAGCGTCCTGATGAAGTGAGAGACCGTGTGCCTTTTGATTACCTCACACCTTTGTTCCCGTTTGAAAAATTAAATCTGGCTACAACTCCTAATAATTACAGCACCCGTATCATGGATTTGTTTACGCCTATTGGTAAAGGTCAGCGTGGATTAATAGTGGCGCAACCAAAAACAGGTAAAACGATGTTGCTGAAAGAAGTGGCCAACGCCATTGCTGAAAATCATCCTGAATGTTATTTAATGATTGTGCTGGTAGATGAGCGACCTGAAGAGGTAACAGATATGGAACGCAGTGTAAAAGCTGAAGTGATTGCATCCACCTTTGATGAGCCTGCTGAAAAGCATGTAAAAGTTTCAACCATTGCCCTGCAAAAAGCAAAGCGACTCGTTGAATGCGGTCATGATGTGGTGATATTGCTGGATTCCATTACACGTCTTGCACGTGCACATAACACAGTAGCTCCCGCAAGTGGCAAGGTGTTGAGTGGCGGCGTGGAAGCGAATGCAATGCAAAAACCGAAACAATTTTTTGGTGCAGCACGTAAAATTGAAAACGGCGGTTCATTAACCATTCTTGCAACAGCGCTTGTAGATACAGGAAGTAAAATGGACGAGGTGATTTTTGAAGAATTTAAAGGAACAGGTAACATGGAACTGGCACTTGACCGTAAGCTGGCCAACAGACGTGTATTCCCTGCCATTGACATTGTTGCATCAAGCACACGCCGTGATGATTTGTTACTGGATAAAGATGTAGCCAAGCGTATGTGGGTTTTGCGTAAACACATGGCTGATATGAATACTGAAGAAGCCATGAATACATTGCTGCAGAACATGAGAGGCACAAAAGATAATAATGAGTTTTTAACGAGTATGAATGGATAAAAAATTCTTTTTCCTAAAGAGACTTGTTTTCATCGGTACATCTGTGTATTACATAGCAACAAAAACAGTTTATATGAAATATTTTCTTCCCTTAGCATTTGTTCTACTCTGTGCTTGTGCAGACAATAGTAACAAAACAGATAACGAAAAAGCTGAAAGCGAAACAAAGATTGAAATCAAAACAGATTCGGGTGAAGTAAAGATTAACAGCGATGGTATCAGCATTCAATCGAGTGAAGGTGGTAAGGATACTGTAGGCATAAGGATTAATGGCGAAGACGGTATTAAAATTGAAGGGAAGGATGGTAAAGTAGAATTGAAAACAGATGGCGGCGGTAAGATTAAAATTGAAAAGAAAGGAACAGAAATTGATATCAAGATTAAAGAAAACTAATCTTATCCCCCGCACGTGCGGGGGATTTTCTTATGCTGCAACTGTTGAATTATATTTTCAGAGGTTTGGGTGTGCTTTGCTTTTTGCTCACCTGCTATTTGTGGTTTTATACTGAAAACTTTCAATTGTTTTTACTTGCAAAACGATTGACAATTATTTTTTTCTGTTTGTCGCTACTGTTTTGGCTCATTACAATCATTCCGCTAGGTTTTAAAAAGGATGCAGAAGAGTAATTATTTTTACTCAGCAAATGGCTATCAGCAAACTTCATATTGACGACTTTCTTAAACTGGCCCAACAGTACCCTGTACTGGATGTGCGCAGTCCGCAGGAATATTTACACGCACATATACCCAATGCCGTTTCCTTTCCCTTGTTTTCAGATGATGAACGAAAGGTTGTAGGAACTGCTTACAAACAAAAAAGCAGAGAAGAAGCAATTAAGCTTGGCCTTGATTATTTTGGAGTGAAGATGCGGAAGATGGTGGAGCAGGCAGAGTCATTAGTCAATAGTCATAAGCCAATAGTAGCAAATGATGGCTATCCACTATCGCCTAACGGCTCCAAAACAATACTTGTTCATTGCTGGCGTGGTGGTATGCGAAGCGCCGGTGTGGCATGGCTGTTGGATTTGTATGGATTTAAAGTTTATACGCTTATTGGAGGCTATAAAGTTTTTCGTAAATGGGTGCTGGAGCAATTTGAAAAAGAACATCAGTTCAAAGTGCTTGGTGGATATACCGGCAGCGGCAAAACACATGTACTCAAAGCATTGCAGCAACATGGACAAACGGTTATAGATTTAGAAGCACTTGCACATCATAAAGGTTCGGCGTTTGGTAATATTGGTCAGCCTGCGCAACCCAAACAGGAAATGTTTGAAAATAAATTAGCACTGGAGTTGTATAAATCATCAGGAAAAACAATATGGGTAGAAGATGAAAGCCAGCGTATTGGTGATGTAAATATTCCCATAACGTTATGGCGATATTGGCGCAAACAGCCTCTTTACTTCCTTGATATTCCGTTTGAAGAACGCTTAAAGCACATTACAGAAGAATACGGCAGCTTGGAACGTGAAAGGTTGGTCAATGCAGTCATACGTATTAAAAAACGTTTGGGTGGTTTGGAAACAAAAGAATGTATTTTGGCGCTTATAGAAGAACGGGTGAAAGATTGCTTCCGCATTTTGCTTAACTATTACGACAGATGGTATTTAAAAGGAATGAATAATAGAGAGGACTTAAAAACGTTATTACATAAAATACCCTGTGAAGCGGTAACTGAATCCAATTATCAACAACTTCTTTAATTCAGCAATAATGAAAAAACCATTTGTTCTCATCTGCCTGATGCTTGCAGCATCGTTTTCCAGTGCACAAAATTTTGAAGGTACATGGCGGGGTGTAATGGTTCAGGACAGTCCTGTAACCCGTATAAATTTTGAAATGGTATTGGAAAAAAAAGAAGGTAAAATCATAGGTTATCTTTATCGCCTGTTTATTGTAGACGATTCACTTATTTACAATACAGTAAAAGTAAATGCCCGGGTATCAGATAATGTACTCATTATTGAAGATGACGAATCAGTATCACGCAATTTTGAAGAACGGGCCAACAGAAAAATTAAAGCAGCCTATTTCTTTAAACTGAATACGGCAGCAAAAGAAACGGATTCATTAACAGGAGAATGGACCACAAGCCGTTTTAGAAACAAATACATGTCTATAAGCGGCAGGGTTGCTGTAAAAAAAGAACCAGATTATCAAACAACACAGTTATTTAAACGGCTGGAAGAAAAACAACTTCAAAATAGCATTGCCTTTGTACCAAAACTCAGTTCGCCCGATGTAGCAGTTAAAACATCTGGTATTAAACCAGCCCCTTCTGCCATTACAGTTGAAGATCAGAAAAAAACAAATACAGGTTCAATAAAAGATACCGTACAAACAACTGTTGCAGTAAACCAACCTGAAATACAAATACAACAACCGGTTATTAAAAAGGAAAAGCCAACAAACGAAACCCGTGTTGCAGAAATTTCGAGCAACAAACCAATAACAACACCCGCTCCATCAACAGAGCCGAAAAAAGATACTGTGCAAAATGCGATAGTTAAGAACCAATCAAAAACGCAGGCGCCGCCTCCGGTTACGCAGCCTTCAATTCAACAAAAACCTGTTACCCGGCCAAGCGTTAAAAACGATCCAAAACCTGTAGCAGTAACACCACCTGCGGTTATAACAACCACACCGGCCGAACAAACGCAGGCACAAATCATAAAAACAGATGCAGCGGTAATAAAAGAAACCGGCAACAATCAAACAACAACAAAAGCACTGCCCCCGGTTATTAATAATCCGGTTATTACATCCAGAACTACTGAAATGCTTCAAACCCTGGAGATAGTTGAAGATAGTGCCGTTCTTGCACTATATGATAACGGTGAAATAGACGGCGATATAGTAAGTGCATATATTAACAATGAAAAAATTATTGATAATGTATACCTCAAAGCAAGCGCCTATAAAAAAACGATCTACTTTAAGGAAGGGGAAACTGTACAGTTAACCCTGTTTGCCGAAAACCTGGGAAGTATTCCCCCTAATACAGGGCTGCTGATTATTACAAGCGGTGAAAAACGTTACCAGATATTCTTTTCTTCAACCCTCAATAAAAATTCAGCAATTTTATTAAAAAGAGAGTAAACTTTTTTTCTTTGATCTTTGCAATGCAGGTACTACACCATCTGCACCAGAAATATGCAATCAGAACAGGTTTTTCTTACTCAGTATTCACATGGGGCCGGGTGCGGTTGTAAAATAGCGCCTGCAGTGCTTAAAGAAATTTTAAAAACAAATGAAGCCGTTCAGCATTTCCCTTCGCTGCTTGTGGGCAATGCAACCAATGATGATGCAGCAGTTTATGATTTGGGCAATGGAACATCGTTAATATCTACCACTGATTTTTTTACTCCTGTAGTTGATAATGCTTTTGATTTTGGAAGAATAGCAGCGGCCAATGCAATCAGTGATGTGTATGCTATGGGTGGCACACCCTTATTAGCTATTGCTATACTTGGCTGGCCGGTAGAAACATTGCCGGCAGCTTTGGCACAGGAGGTGTTAAATGGTGCGAGGTCTATTTGTAAAGAGGCTAATATTCCTCTGGCAGGCGGACATAGTATTGACAGCAAAGAACCCTTTTTTGGATTGGCGGTGAATGGCCTGGTTCATAATACGCAACTCAAACAAAACAATACTGCCAAAGAAGGGGATCTGCTGCTGCTTACCAAACCCATTGGTGTTGGTATTTTATCAACTGCACAAAAAAGAAAGGTGCTGGCAAAAGAACATAATGGTCTTGCTGTAAAATGGATGACGCAATTGAATAAAGTAGGAGCGGTGGTTTCAAAACTTGAAGGCGTACATGCTATGACGGATGTTACGGGCTTTGGTTTACTGGGCCATTTAATAGAAATGGCAAAAGGCAGTGAGCTGTGTGTTGAGCTGCAATACAAGCACATTCCGGTATTAGATGAAGCAAAAACTTACCTGGCACAACGGATTGTTCCTGATGCTACTTACAGAAACTGGAACAGCTACAGTAATGACGTATCCTTTGAAAACGGTGTAAATGTAATGGAAGCATTCAACCTCCTGCCCGACCCACAAACAAATGGCGGGTTATTAATAGCTGCAGCAAAAGAATCAGTACAGGAAATACAAACCCTGATTAAAGACGCAGTTGTAATTGGTGAGTTTGTTGCTGGTGGCGAAAAAACAATTCGGGTATTAAACTAACGCATCAATGGCAGCAGCAAGTTGCCTGTCTTTTTCTGTAACAATATTCCCGGCATCATGTGTGCTGAGCCAGATCTCAACTTTGTTCCAAACATTAGTCCATAAAGGATGGTGGTTGGCTTTTTCTGCTTCTATAGCTACACGGGTCATAAAACCGAATGCTTCAGAAAAGGTATTAAACTCAAATTTTTTATAGAGTTGGTTGTTTGTTTCTGTCCACATATTGTTTTTTTTATTAAAGAATTTGTGTCTTAACAAAATGAAATTCGCCTGCGCTTAAAATCAATGATTCTTGGACCATCAGAACAACCGCCAACTTCAGGAATATTACTGTCATCTTTATTCTCAGCAATAATCCATTTGCCGGATTTATGTTTAATTAAAATTCCTTTATCAATAATTTCACCCTTTTTACCCGCTATACCTTTACTTCCATTATGAATTACCCAAATTGAATCATTCTTTATTTTAACGATACATGTTGCGCCCATTGATTTTCCGCTCCACTCATTATACTCAACTTTAAACGTATAGACTCCCTCGCCAAAGGGTTTTTGTACAAACAAAACAGAACTGCTGAAAAGCAAAACGGGCAAGATTATGGCCTTTATGCTGTTCATAATATTATAAGATCAAATGCTTCTTGTTTTTAATTTTTTCATTGGTTAACTCCACTACCAATTGCACATGGTTGATGCTGAGCAATCCTTTCTGCAATTCTTTTGTTTCTTTGGTTGATAACGATTCGCCTTTGATTAACCACAGATAATCCAAATGCTTAAACTCCGGCAAAAGAAACTCGCCGTCAAAATAATTTTTGTACAGATAATAAGTTATGGTACGAAGCGGCTCTGTAAATTCATACACTTTAAAAAAATAAGTACGGCTTTTTTTATTCAGCTGAATTTCCAAATCATTGTTGATACGAAAATCAAAACCCAGGCTCTGGTTTACCTGCCACACAAAATGATGACTCTCCACAGGCGCCATGATGCCCAGCAGATGCGTATCTTCAAAAAACTCTTCAACCAGTAACTCGTTATCAACTTTGAGTTTCATGCTTCAGCAAATAAATTTAGAAAACAATATCAAATACCAGTTCCTCTGCACCACGCTTAACTTTTACTTTAGCAGCATCGCCTTTTTTGAATTTACTTAATGCCTGCATATAACTTTCAACCGAGCTGATGTTATAGTCTCCCAACTGAGTTATAATATCGCCTGCTTTAATTCCGGCTTTTTGTGCGGCCCGTCCGTCACTTACACCATCTGCCTTTACACCTCCGCCACTGAACGTATAATCGGGCATAATACCCATACTTACGGTAAACCGTGCCGATGTTGTGGTTTGCTGTTCTCTGGTTTTTGTAAATACTAATTTGTTTTGTGCCTCTGTTCTGGCTACAAGCCTTGCAATGTAGTTTACAATCTTCAGCTGCCCGTTGTAATTAATCTTATCAAAGTCATCACTTGGTTTATGGTAATCTGTGTGCAATCCTGTAAAGAAAAATAATACAGGAATATCTTTCCGGTAAAACGATGTGTGATCGCTGGGTCCTGTACCGCTGCTGTCAATCTTAATACTGAAGGGCATTTTCTTTTCCCCGTTCAATAAACTTCCCCATGATGGTGATGTGCCTACGCCACCAATTGTGATGGTTTTAGACGAATCACTAAACCTGCCCACCATATCCATATTAATCATAAAATTGATGGTAGTTAATGAAACGGTGGGGTTATCAATATAATATTTAGAACCATACAAACCCAGCTCTTCACCACTGAATGCTATAAACAGATAATTACTTTTTTTGCTGCCGTTTGCTTTTAAAATACGGGCAAGTTCCAGTAATGCAGCAGTACCGCTGGCATTATCATCAGCACCATTATGAATTGCAGCAGTTCCTGTATAACGGGAGTTATTATCTTCTCCATAACCCAAATGATCATAGTGTGCGCCCAGCACAATGGTAGTAGCGGCGTTGTTGTTGATAAAAGCCACTACATTATTTCCTTTTCGTATTTTATCACTCTGCACTGTTTTTAATTTTATATCCCATGTGTGTGCCGGATCTTTTTGCAGTTTCGTTACAATGGATTGATTAAGATAAACAACAGGAATGGTTGATACTGCTGAGCGGTCTTTACTGTTATACTTTATATTATCTGCAAGTGTGCTGCTGTTGTAGAGCAATAAAGCAGTGGCTCCTTTGCTCAGGGCTGCTTTTTCTTTTTCACGTAAAGCATGGGAAATATCAAAATGCGGATTGTTTTGATTTTGTTCCAGCAATTCTTTCAAATCAAAAAACCAGGGCCCTCCATTTTCAGCGAGGCCCGGCGAAGCTATAGATTCAACAGAACCATTTGCACTCCATGCCAAGGGAAAAAAATCTTTCTCCACTTTAAAATGTTCGCCATCCATAATTAAAAGGGTTGAGGCTAAAACCTGCTTGCCCTCGTTTACTTCAAAAGCCTGTAAAAAACCATTGGTACCTTTGGGTTCAAGCCCGCATTTTTCAAATTGCGAGATAATGTACTGATAGGCCAGCTCTTCTCCCTTGGTTCCTGTACGTCTGCCTTCAAGTTTATCATCAGCAAGATATTGAAGATGTGCCCGCAGGTTGGCAATGGTGAGCCTGTCTGCTTTACCGAGCTTTTGTGCAAAGCCGGCCAGTGTAAGTGATACTGCTAAAAAAAGAAATACAATTTGTTTCATCATTTGCTTGATTATGGGAAGAACAAAGGTATTATGCTCCTGCATTGAAATGTTGTATAATTGTGATTTGACAAAATTTTGATTCAAAAATAATTCCATAGTCCGGTTTGGCGATTTCTTATTTTCCTTCTTCGTAAATAGCAGAGCTTGCTTGCCGTTACCTTTGCACACTTCATGAACAAAACCATTCAAATAGCACTGGCGGGCAATCCTAATAGCGGAAAGTCTTCCCTTTTCAACTCCTTAACAGGGTTGAATCAAAAAGTGGGCAATTTTCCGGGAGTGACGGTTGACAAACACGTAGGAACTGTGCTGCTTAATGGCACCGTTAAAGCAGAGCTTATTGATTTACCCGGCTCTTATAGCCTTTATCCACGAAGAAGTGATGAGTGGGTTTCATACAATGTACTTATGAATCAGGACAAAACCATTCATCCTGATGTGGTAGTAATTACAACTGATGCCAGCAATCTTAAACGCAATCTGCTGTTTGTAACACAACTCATCGATTTAAAAAAACCTGTTGTGGTGGCACTTACCATGATGGACATTGCCAAAAAGAAAGAAATTAAAATAGATGTACTGCAGCTGGAGCGTGAGCTGGGGGTGCCCGTGGTACCGGTAAATGCAAGGAAGGATAAAGGATTTGACTTACTAAAAAAACGTATTTACGAAACAGCTACGCAAACATGGAAACCCCCTGCCTTTGATTTCATTGATAATAAAGAACTGGCGCCTGCTGCCATTACAACCGTTAAAGAATTAGTACCGGGCCTCAGTGATTATGCAGCGCTGCATCACCTCATCAATCATGAAAACTTTTCTTTAACTGATACACAGCAGCAACAAATTGAAGCTGCCGAAGTAAACAATAAATTTCAGCCCACAGCGGTACAGGGTACGGAAATTGTGCAGCGTTACCAGCGCATTCGTCAGGTAATGTACAATGCGGTAATAGAAAAAACCCAAAGGCAAAAGCAATTATTTGCAGAGCAGTTAGATAAAATTCTGCTGCACAAAGTGTGGGGTTATGTGATTTTGCTTTCAGTTCTATTCTTTCTCTTTCAAAGCGTGTTTTGGGTAGCGCAATATCCCATGGATATGATTGAAGCCGGTTTTGCAAAACTTCAGGGGTGGTTGGGAGCGATTTTGGCTGATGGCTGGTTGAGTGATTTGCTCATTAACGGTGTGGTAGCAGGCTTAAGCGGCATCTTGGTATTTGTACCACAAATCATGATTTTATTTGGATTGATAACGGTATTGGAAGAAACAGGTTATATGGCCCGCATCAGTTTTTTAACAGATAAACTCATGCGTAAAGCAGGATTAAACGGTAAAAGTGTAATGCCCATGATTAGTGCCTTTGCCTGTGCCGTACCCGCTATTATGAGTGTGCGTAATATTGAAAACCGGAAAGAACGTTTGCTTACGATATTGGTAACTCCGCTCATGAGTTGCAGTGCCAGGCTGCCTGTTTATACCATCTTAATTGCATTGGTTATTCCCAATACGTATTATCTGGGTTTTTTAAGCTTACAGGGATTGGTAATGATGGGTTTGTATTTGTTTGGAGTACTCATAGCATTAGCAGTTGCATGGATTGCCAAAAGACTTGTAAAACTTAAAGACAAAAGTTTTTTCATTCTGGAGTTGCCCATTTACAGAAGTCCCCGCTGGCAGAATGTTTTATACACCATGATTGAAAAAGCAAAAGTGTTTGTGTTTGATGCAGGTAAAATCATCATGGTTATTTCCTTACTGTTGTGGGTGCTGAGTTCTTTTGGCCCCAAAGATGTAATGAAAGAAACAGCAGCTACATATGAAAAACGTATACAGCAACAACCCGGCAATGCATCAGCTCTGGAAAAAGAAAAGCAAACCATGCTCCTGCAAAATTCCTATGCCGGTATTATGGGTCGTGCCATTGAACCTGTTATTCAGCCGCTGGGTTATGATTGGAAAATTGGCATTGCATTGATTACATCCTTTGCAGCCAGAGAAGTGTTTGTGGGAACGATGGCTACTTTGTACTCAGTAGAAGGTGGTGAAGAAGATGAGCAAACACTTCGCAGTAAAATGAATGCAGCAGTTAAAGCAGATGGCACCAAAGTATATTCATTGGCTACAGGTGTAAGTCTGATGATTTTTTATTTGCTGGCCATGCAGTGTATGAGCACGCTTGCTGTTGTAAAACGGGAAACCCAAAGTTGGAAATGGCCGGTTATTCAACTGCTGTATATGACAGGTTTGGCATATCTGTTGAGTATGGCGGCGTATTGGTTGTTGAAATAAATCACAACATCGTTTTATCATACATCTTATTAAAATCAGCGCCGGGCACATTCATCCATTTATCAATAAGTTTATTTGCGAGCAAAACGAATGCAACAACGGAACTGATGAGTGCTATTATCTTCCACATTGTATCACTATTTACAGATGCAAAGTTCACACATGTATACAATTCATGAATGACGGCTGTTTGAACTTTTTATGAATTTTGTCGAATGCGGCATTAAAACGATGTCCCTGTATTTCGCCTTTCTCCACTAATCAGGAGCGTTACGGTGTGCGCCTTAACGGTAAAAAACAATACGGCTGCAGTGGCTGAAGGATAAAGACCCCGGCCGAAATCTTCACTTACAAGGTAAATAACCAAGAATTTCTTGCTGCGTTAAAAAAATTTTCCAGTTTTTTTAAAAAATATTTTTTTCTTCAAAGCATTGAAAAACAACTGTTTAATTCAAGCAACAGCTATCTTCTTCTGCCAACTACTAAAAAAAAGATGGTACTATGTGTTGCATAGTACCAAATATTATCTTATGTTTGTGTTGTCAATGAATATAGTGGTGAAAATCGGTGCTTAGGTGAGCGCAACTGAAGAACCGAAGACCCTGATAGCTACAGGGGCGCCACATCAAAAAAACAAAACTCAGAGGTTATGAATATCGAGAACACACAAAGCCAGATGCGGAAGGGAGTACTGGAGTTTTGCATTCTCTCCGTTATACAACGGGGTGAAGTGTACCCAAGTGACATCATCGAGGAAATGAAGAAAGCCAATCTTAACCTCCTTGAAGGAACCCTTTATCCGCTATTAACACGATTGAAAAATGCCGACCTGCTCACTTACCGCTGGGTAGAGAGCAGCAGCGGACCACCCCGTAAATATTTTTCACTTACAGAAAAAGGGGCAGACTTTTACAAGGAACTTCAGGCTACCTGGAATGAAATGGTAAACTCCGTAAATTCTGTAACACAGAAAAACGGAATCGCCAATCCTGTAGTAGAAGGCGAAACCATTACGGTACATCCGCAACAGGGCGAAACCCAGCTTTAACCACCACAATTAAATTGTAAGAAAATGAAAAAGGTAATAAATATAAACTTCAAAGGACGGGTAATCCCCATAGAGGAAACTGCTTTTGAACTGTTGCAGCGCTACATTGAAAGCCTCCGCCGCTACTTTGCCAACGAAGAAGGCAGAGATGAAATCATCAATGATATTGAAGACCGCATTGCCGAGCTGTTTGAAGAAGATTTGAAAAAAGGCGCTGCCTGTATTACTGATGAAACAGTAAATACAGTGCTTGACAGCATGGGCCGTGTAGAAGATTTTCAGCAAATGGACAGCGAGCCCTCTGTTGCTTCATCAACAACAAATAGCGGCAGTTATTCATCTGCTTCGGCTGATGAACCCCGTGGCAGCATGAGCCGCAACTCTAATGATAAAGTTATTGGGGGCGTGTGCAGTGGTCTTGCACATTATTTAAAAATTGACCCAACCGTTGTGCGTGTATTGTTTGCATTGATTTCGTTTGGTGGCTTTGGTGCCGGTTTACTCATCTACATTGTGTTGTGGATTGTATTACCTGAACGTGCATTGCAGAGCAATATCAAAAAGCGTTTGTTCCGTGACCCTGATAACAAAGTTATCGGTGGTGTTTCAAGCGGTTTGGCAAACTATTTTAATATAGCTGTATGGATTCCCCGTTTAATCTTTATTGCTCCGTTTGTACTGGGCTTTATTCCATCCATTTTTGATTTTTCACCCGCTCCGTTCTTCTTTACCAGTGGTATAGGCGGTACCTTATTCTTTACGTATGTGGTATTGTGGATTGTGCTGCCCAAAGCAACAACTGCCGCAGATAAATTACAAATGCGTGGCGAAAAAATTGATGTGGGAAGCATCAGTAAAGCTGTAAAGGAAGATTTGAAAAAAATGGGAGATGATGTGAAAACAGGCGCACAGCGGATGAGTGAGCAAGTGAAAACAGGTGCCGCTACCATGAGTGAAGAAGTGAAAGAACGTGCACAGGCATTTGCAACTGAAGCTCGACCCGTGGCGCAAAGCACTGCCAGTGGTATTGGTAATGCCATCGGTATCCTGTTCAAAGCATTCTTTTTGTTCATAGCCGGTTGTATAGCGTTTGCACTGCTTATGGGGTTGTTTGGAATAAGTATAGCGGGTATTGTAGCCTGGCCCCTGAAAGACTTCTTCTTTGAAGGAGGTTATCAAAACTTTGCAGTTTGGGGCACTTTATTATTCTTCCTGCTGGTACCGGCCGTTGCTTTCTTTACTTGGATTATCCGTAAAATTTTCAGCATCAAATCCAAAAACAGTTATTTAGGTTATGTGTTTGGCGGCTTATGGATTGTAGGATGGGTTTGTGTGATTATGCTCATCAGCAGTATCAGCAAAAATTTCCGCAACCGCACAGAGGTTACAGAAACCATTTCCATTACACAACCTTCTAAAGGTAAAATGACGGTAACCGTAACTGAACCAGAAGTAAACTACAGCGGTCATTACTGGTGGCTGCATGATGATAACGATGCCAGCGGATGGGATATTAATGATGATAGTTTAAAACTTAGCACCGTACGTTTACAGATTGAACAAAGTAATGATTCCTTCTATAGTGTTCAGATGGTGCGACGCAGTTACGGACAAAGTAAATCGAATGCAAAATCTAAAGCTGAAAAAATAGATTACCATGTAAGCTATAAAGACAGTGTACTGGATTTAGGCAGCTATATGGCTATAGCAAAGGCAGATAAATTTCGTGGACAACAGGTAAGCGTAGTAGTAAAGGTTCCTGTGGGTAAGCAAATACGCTTTGACCGTACTGTTGAACGCAAACTTAACCCCGTGAACTATCGCTTTACACATAAAAACCGCTGGAACCGCTTTGATGAAGACTGGGATGTGGATGTATACACTGATTTTGATTATAGTGCAGACGTTGATTATGTAATGACGGCAGATGGGCTGCGGCGTACAGACGGCAAGGACAACGAAAAATATGAATACAAAAACAAGGGCGCTGATGATGAGCTGAAGCAAATTGAACGTGACAAGCAAAAACTTCAGGAACGTGAAGAGGAGTTAAAAAAAGATATTGATAGTAACCGCTATCGCTACGATCCAAAAAAATCATCGGCTGACAGCATCAAAACAAAAGTGATTGCTTACAGCAATAAAAGTGATGTACCCTTTTCTCAACCTATTACTGTGAGTGCGTTGTAACCATTAGAACCTTATCATCGTCAAAAACCTTATCATTCAACAGATGCACGCACATAAACGCAGTGGTTAAAGTTGGAACAGCCAACGGCCCCAAAGCTTCGGAACAAAGCGGCGGGGCTTTTTTATCCCCTCCCTGGCGGGGTTGGGGTGGGTCTTCTAAAATCAATTCAAATGAAAAAAATTACAATCATCTCTATTCTGCTGCTGGCATCCGCATTTTTGAAAGCACAGGAACAGAAGCATATTGATTCTTCGCTCTTCAACACCATCTATCTACTCGACAGCACCTGGTTTGCTGCCTTCAACAAAAAAGATGTCAAAGTATTTTCAACGTATGTAGATAGATCACTGGAGTTTTATCACGATAAAACAGGTTTAACTGATTATGAATACAATATAAAAGCTTTTGATAACATCCTTAAAAACGTTCCTGATTTAAAACGTACACTGCTAAAAGAAACAATGGAAGTATATCCAATTCCCAATTACGGTGCAGTGCAGATTGCCCAACACCGTTTTTGCCATATGGAAAACGGGAAGATGGATTGCGGTATTTTTAAGTTTATTCATGTGTGGAAGAAAACTAATACGCAATGGAGAGTAACCAGAATCATCAGCGTTGATCATTAAACGCTTTTAAAAAACAGAAATCAACCATGACCAAATCAACTGTTTCATACATTGGCTTTGCAGGGATTTTATTATTTGTTTTTGCCGCCATCTCAGGGGCTATGTTGATACCGAATTACAGTCAAATTTCTCAGTATCTAAGTGAGTCGTATGCCATTGATACAAAGTATGGGCTATATCTCCGGCTGCTGGGCTATATTCCATCGGGCATCTTGATATTGTTGTTTTGTTTTCTTGCTGTAAAGCATCTTCCAAAAAGCAGAGCAGCAGGAATAGCCCTTAAAGGAATCGGTTTGTTTTATGGTGGCGGTACATCGCTTACAGGGATTTTTCCTTGCGATGCCGGCTGTAATAAAGAAATGATTAATCCAACTGTTGCGCAATTCATTCACAATATCGCCGGCTTGTTTACTTATGTTATGGTTCCATTTTTTGTTATTCTGCTGGGAGCTGCTGCTGCAAAATGGAAAGATGCAAAAGGTACTGGCTCTTTAATTACTGCATGCGGTTTTGTTGCGGCTGCGTTTTCAGTCCTTTTCTTTACACAGTTAAATACAATTTATGGCGGATTGTATCAACGGATACTTGAGGGTAGTATTTTAGTGGCAATACTTGTAACAGCATTGCATCTAAAAAAGAAATTTATTTAAATGCATTATTTTAAATCTACGTTCTTATTGCTTCACCAATCTTCCCGCCTGTTGTCCATTAATCAAAACAATATAAACGCCTGAACTGATATCGTTTATTAAAAAATTAGCAGCAATATTACCCTTCCAGGTTTTAACTACAGCGCCCTGTGAAGAAACCAAACTGATAACATCATTTGGTTTTACCCTATAATCTAAAATTTTAAACGTATGCTGTACAGGGTTGGGCAGAATACGCATGTTGTTTGTTAGGGCAGCAACATTCCGCACCGAAGTTGTTATATCAGGAAACAGCCATTGATAGGCAGCGCCAAACTCTCTGCGCCAGTAAGCTTCTGTATGTGTGCCATCCGCATCAATTTTTATTTGGGAATTGCTGTTTACCAATCCACGAATAAAAAGTTGCGTTGAAACTGAATTGATGTTTGAAACCATGGAACCCGATTCGTTCTGTCCCGCTACATGACTGATACGAACGTTAGAAATAGTTGTTGTGCTTGTGCTGATATAGTTATTTAAATCATTTAATGCAAACCAATAAGCAGGACTGAATGCGCCCACTTTTCCAAACACGTTGGGATAACGTACGGCCCCGAACGTTGAAATCAATCCGCCCATACTGCTACCAAATAAACAAGTGTACTCAGGAGAGCTCAGTGTTCTGTAATTGGCATCAATAAACGGCTTCAATGTTTGAGCAATGAAATCAATATATGCAGCTCCCTCACCGCCGCCATACTGCGGATTATTCCATGGTGAATACTCATTGAGTCTTGATGCACCCCCATTATCAATACCTACAACAATGGCCCCATAATTTCCGGAAGCGTGTAAGCTGTTTAATGTTTCATCTACCTGCCACTCTCCTGCAAAGGAAGTAGCTGCATCAAAAAGGTTTTGTCCATCATGCATATACAAAACGGGGTATTGCTTGGAGCTGGTGTTATAATCAGGCGGCAGGTATAACCAAATTCTTCTGGTGCGGTTATTGAGCTGAGGCATTACAAATGCATTGTTTACTACCTGCACATTACTGGCAGCAGTAGAGCTACAAAGGTCTTTCCATCGTTGAACAGTTAGATTAATTGTTTGCGGCGATCCCGTAAAAGAAAATGTTCTGTTGGCAATTTCTTCGCAGTTGGTTCCACCTTCCACACTGGTCCATGAGCCTCTTGTAAATTTGAACTGAACCGTTCCCGTTCCTTCGGGTATAATAATTTGATAAACACCATTTACCTGTGTTAAAGTAAAACCTGCATCTCCCGGGTTCCAGCCATTGATATTCGATGCAAAATAAAGAACTGCATTTACAGGAGTATTGTTAGGAATAGAAGTTAAACGTAATGTAACCTGTGCGTTTAAACAATAACATGCAACTGTAAAGAACAACGAAAGAAAAACGGAACGTTTCATTATATGCTGCGTTATTAAGGTTGTAAAGATAACGGTTGAAACAAAACCATAGAACGGCCGTTTAATAATCAGAAATACTGTAAAATGATTCTGCATTCTTCCTGCGTTCAATCATTGTAACCACTGTTTTAAATTATTCAGCTTATGCATGTTGTATTGGATTTTCGTTCTATTTTAGCAGCATCATTAACCACGAACATTCTTTTTAATGTCAACTACAGCCAACAAGAGCTTCGCCCGGATTGATACTGATTTGAAAAACATTACTTCGTTATTCAGCGAGGTTTTAAATGATTTACATCATCAGGATTTATCCCGCATCATAAGTAATTTATCTTCAACAACTGCTGCTGAATCCACAGGCGATGAATCAGAAATTCAGGCATTGAGTATGTTGTTTCAGATAATGAGTCTGGTGGAACAAAACGGTGCGGCACGTTATCGCCGTCAGCTCATTAATGAACAGGGCGCTGCATCCATCAGAGGTAGCTGGTGCGAAACATTTACACGCTGGCAACAACAGGGATTAACACAACAACAAATGCTGGAGGTGCTGTCACAAATTGAAATTACGCCTGTTCTTACTGCACATCCTACTGAAGCCAAACGTCTGTCTGTTTTGGATTTACATCGTGAATTTTTTTTACTGCTTATAAAGCTGGAGCAAACACACCTTTCCAGCACTGAGTGTGAAACGATACATGATGATATCAAAGCATTGCTGGAGAGATGGTGGCGCACCGGAGAGGTTTACCTCGAAAAACCATCCGTGATTGCTGAAAGAAATAATGTGATGCACTACTTTACCAAAGTGTTTCCCCATGCACTGCAACTGGCCGACACACAACTCAAACAAAGCTGGGCACAAATGGGTTTTGATGTTTCCTTACTTTCATCGCATTCACAATTCCCGCTGTTGCAGTTTGGAAGCTGGGTAGGTGGCGACCGTGATGGCCATCCCTATGTAACAGCAGAAGTTACCGCTTCAACCCTGATGGAACACCGGGGAGCTGCATTAGAGCTGCTGCACAAACAACTAACGGAGCTGGCTGCACGCATGAGTTTTTCAGAAACAAAAAATCCCGTGCCCGCAGCATTAACACAAACCATTAACCACTTCAAAGAATGGGGTGGAGCAGATGCTAAAAAAGCAGCGGATCGCAATGTGCATGAACCATGGCGACAATACATCAACCTCCTTATACTTAAACTGCAACATACAATTGATAACAACATTGAAGCAACTTCCTTTGTTTATAAAAATACCGGTGAGCTGCTGGGTGATTTACAATTACTTCGTGAAAGCTTATTGGAAATAGGCGCACAACGTATGGCAGATAAATTATTATTTCCTCTGGAACGTCAGGTGCGTTGTTTTGGTTTTCATCTGGCAAAACTTGATATCAGGCAAAACAGCGCTTTTCATGATAAGGCTATGGACTCGATATTGAGTGTTGCACTTCCGCATCTTTCTACCTACAGCAACTGGACAGAAGCGGAAAAGCTTTCTTTTCTCACAACAGAACTTCAAAGCACCAGGCCTTTTGCCATTGCTGAAACATCATTTGGTGAAGAGGCGGACAAAGTGTTGGATTGCTATCGTGCCGTGCAACATCACATCCGGCAATATGGTAAAGATGGTGTGGGTTCATTTATTGTAAGCATGACCAGAAGCCTCAGTGATTTGCTGGTTGTGTATGTACTGATGCGTGAAACAGGTTTGAGCAGCTATGCATTGCCGGTAGTTCCATTATTTGAAACCATTGATGATTTAAAAAAGGGACCTGCAATACTGGAAGCGTTTCTTTCTCATCCGGCCCGCAAACAGCAGGCCCATGCTGTGCAAGAAGTAATGCTGGGCTATAGCGATAGTAATAAAGATGGTGGCATTTTAGCAAGCCGCTGGAATATTCATCAGGCTGAAGAACGATTGACCGCTGCTGCATCAAAATACAATGTACAATTGAAATTCTTTCATGGTATTGGCGGCACCATCAGTCGTGGTGGTGGTAAGTATCACCGCTTTTTAGAAAGCATGCCGCACGGAAGCCATAGCGGTAAAATGAAAGTAACGGTACAGGGTGAAACCATTGCACAACAGTTTGCCAACCGGCTTAATGCCTCCTACAATCTGGAGATGCTGCTTTCCGGTGTGGCCCTGCAAACAGCAAATACATTATTTCCTGATAAAGAACATGTTTTTCCATTACTGGCTTTGGATAAAACGGCAACATTGGCATTTGAGCATTACAGAAGATTGGTGGAGCATCCTTACTTTATTCCGTTTTACAGTGAAGCAACGCCGATAGATGTACTGGAGCAAAGCAAAATCGGTTCCAGACCTGCACGCAGAACAGGCAAACGTACGCTTGCAGATTTGAGGGCAATACCCTGGGTATTCAGCTGGCATCAAAGCCGCTTTAATCTTACTGCATGGTATGGCACAGGAACAGCTTTAAAACAACTGAGAGAAACACAACCCGGTGCGTATGCACAACTCAAACAAACGGCAAACAGCTGGCCTTTTTTGCGCTATACCTTAATTCATATAGAAACCAATCTCATGAATGCTGATGCAGGCTTTATGAAACAATATGCCTCTTTAGTGAGTGATGAACAGGTACAACAAACCATTCTTGATTTACTGCTGCAGGAACATGCGCAGGCATTGGATGAAATTGGATTGTTGTTTGATGAAGACAGAAGCACTCGCCGCAGCAGTTTATTAGACAGCTTACAGCGCAGACAGCAACCGCTTGCATTATTGCATCATATGCAACTGAGTAATTTAAAGCAATGGCGCACCGTTAAAGAAACCAATCCGCAGGAAAGCGATTTGCTGCTGAACAAACTTTTAGTAATAACGTCAGCATTGGCAGGAGGGTTGAAGAATACAGGATAAATGTCTGTCTCATTTAAACACCTTACTACTTATAAAATAAAAAAGATGCTGTTAAAAGAAACACTGCTGATCGTTTTGTTTATATGCTTTTTTGCCATGTCATCTTCATCGCAAAACTTAACAGGTACATGGGAGGGCGGTGGCCAAAGTCAAAAGCACAGGCTTGTTGTAATACAAAAAGGCGATACGCTCATTGGCTATATTTATGAAAAAAGTATCGGCTACTGCACCGCTGATTTTAAGGGGATGTTTTATCCTTCTCAAAAAAGAGTTACAGGCGAAGGTGTTCGGTTTATTAACAAATCGCTTTTACATAGCTTATCTGTTTATAGCTGGAGATATTCAGTAATGGATAGTAAAGAATTTCTTATCGGAACACTGCAGGTGAAGGGTTTATTGGGAGGTGCAAAGGTTGCCATGCAGATGAGCCGCATTTCAGAGTCTGTTGATACAACCGCATACATGGCAAAATTCCTGAATCAACTACCTGAAAACGCTATCGTAACACAACCCATGGCCTTACCAAAAGATACCGTAACAAATCAAATAAAAACTATTTCTCCTTCCGTAATAAATGACAGCACTGCCATCAAAAAATCAAAAGAACGGATAACCAACACAGCCAAACAAATAAGCGTTGACAGGGGTGTTGTAAAATTTACGTTATACGATAACGGAACATATGATGGAGATACTGTAAGTGTGATCCATAATGCACAATTAATTATTTTCAAAAAAGAAGTTTCGTTAAGCCCCGTACAGTTCAGTATTCAGGTAAACAGGGAGCAACCTGTTCATGAAATTATTATGGTTGCAGAAAACGAGGGCAGCATTCCACCCAATACAGCATTGCTGATTATTGAAACAAACGGGAAACGTTACCAGTTAAATTTGAATGCCAGCCTTCGTACAAATGAAAAAGTTGTTATTACGCTGAAAGAATAATTACAGTCCCTTTTTTTAAAATCTGCAAACCGCATGTGAGTCTCATCCACTACTTTTGCACCCACTAAAGCTTGCATGCATGAAACAAACTCCCTTTACACTCAAACACATTGCACTAGGAGCCAAGATGGCTGAATTTGCAGGATACAATATGCCCATTTCTTACAGTGGTATTAATGACGAACATGCAGCGGTTCGCAATAATTGTGGCGTGTTTGATGTGAGTCACATGGGTGAATTTATTTTAAAGGGTGAAGGGGCGCTGGATTTAATTCAGCGTGTTACCACCAATGATGCAAGCAAACTCACTAAAGGGAAAGCACAATACAGCTGCCTTCCAAATAATGAAGGCGGCATCATTGATGATTTACTGGTGTACTGTGTAGAAGAAAACAAAGTGTATATGCTGGTTGTAAACGCCAGTAATATTGAAAAAGACTGGAACTGGATTCAACAACATAATACTTCCAATGTAGAGATGCACAACATCAGCGACAAAACCTGCTTGCTCGCTGTACAGGGACCCAACGCTACTAAAATTCTGCAGCCATTAACAGAAATGGATATTCTCAACCTTAAGTATTACACGTTTGCAAAAGGTGTATTTGCCGGAGTGGAGAATGTTTTAGTGAGTGCAACAGGTTATACTGGCGCAGGTGGTGTTGAAATTTACTTTGAAGACAAAGATGGTGCGGCTGATAAAATTTGGGATGCCATTTTTGAAGCAGGCAAAGCAAGTGGTATTAATCCAGTGGGTCTTGGTGCAAGGGATACACTGCGCCTGGAAAAAGCATTTTGCTTATACGGCAATGATATTGATGATACCACCAATCCCTTAGAAGCAGGTTTGGGATGGATTACAAAGTTTACGAAAGACTTTACGGCAAGGCCCATTATTGAAACAATAAAAGCTGATGGTGTGCAGCGCAAGCTCGTAGGTTTTGAAATGATTGATCGTGGCATACCCCGTCATGATTATAAAATCAAAGATGCAACAGGTAATGAAATCGGAAAAGTTACCAGCGGCACTCAATCACCTTCTTTGCAAAAAGCAATTGGCCTGGGATATGTAACTGTAGAGCACAGCGCATTTGATTCTGAGATTTTCATAGAAGTACGTGATAAATTACTGAAGGCGAAAGTGGTGAAGGTGCCGTTTTTGTAAACATGGATTGTAACGGCCTTTGTTTTTTCTGCGTATAAACAGAATAGTACATCATGATTTTAATTCCTAAACTCAAATGATGACAAACTATTTACTTGATGGTGAAGAAAGCAGCAGGCTCTTCTTCAGGAAAATACATCTTTCCTACTATAACGAATGGTTAGAATTTTTTAAAACTCCGGAAACGACCAGGCACTGGATTTCTGATTATGATTTGCCTGAAATTGAATGCAAAAAATGGTATGAAAAACAATTTAAACGTTACGATAGCGGTAGTGGTGGAATGAATGCCCTGATAGAAAAAACGTCGGGCAGATTAATTGGGCATTGCGGATTATTAAAACAAACTGTAGATAACATTTCAGAACTTGAAATTGCATATTCGCTATTGCCTCCTTTTTGGAATAAGGGCTATGCAACGGAGGCGGCAGAAAAATGTAAAGAATATGCTTTTAAAAATGAGTTGTCTTTTTCTTTGATTTCCATAATAAGTTTAACCAATATACAGTCTGAAAGGGTGGCTCGAAAAGTGGGGATGACACTCGAAAAGACAACTGTTTATAATAACAACCAGGTAAATATTTTCAGAATAAACAGGTGACTTTTAATGCATCAGCATGCGGCCACATGTATTGTACTGCCAAGAGGAAAATGCTGCTTAAAACTTATTATTCCATATTCTTTGTTATATTACTGCACTTGGCATTATCATTGCTCAATCGTTAACACATGCCCCGTATTCATCTCACAACATTTATTGCAGCGCCGCAGGAAGTAGTGTTTGATCTGAGCCGTCATATCGGCCTTCACAAAACATCCCAACAGGCAAATAAAGAAGAAGCCATTAACGGTGTTACAACCGGCCTTATTAATGAAGGCGAACACGTAACATGGCAGGCCAAACATCTGTTCAAAACACGTATGCTTAAAATTCGCATTACCAAAATGCAGATTCCTTTCTTTTTTGAAGATGTAATGGAGCAGGGTGATTTTAAAAAGTTTGAACACCGGCATCATTTCAAACCCGCTCAAAACGGAACCATTGTTATTGATGAACTGGAGTTTGATTCGCCTTATGGCTTTATCGGGAAGGTCTTTAATCAGGTTTATCTCACCAATTATATGAAGCGGCTGTTACAACAACGAAATAAAACCATTAAACACTTTGCAGAAAGTAAAAAATGGGAAGCGTTGTTGAATAAATAAATTTTGTTTGTTGAAGCAGTATCTTTAGCATGATTCCATTTACCAAAACTTACGTCATGAATCAAAAACTATCTCTGTTAGTTGTTGTTAACCTGCTTGTATGTAAGCTTTCCCTTTTCAGTCAATGTATGATTTATCCTGTATCGTTTGAGCAAAGGGTAAACGCTTCCCAAATTATTGTTCTTGGTAAAGTAACAGCACAGCAATGCTTTACACAAAAAGAAACAGGGCTTATTTTCACCCGGAATACCATTACTGTAAATGCATGGCTTAAGGGAACAAGCCGATTAACAGAATTATCCGTGCTCACCCTTGGCGGTACGGTAGGTAATAAGTCAATGATTGCAGAACCTTCCTTACAACTTCACCCAGAGCATGAATATGTATTAATGCTGACTGAAACAAATGAAAATACCAGCACAGTACGAGACCCATCTGCGCCGGGCTTGGTACATTTTATACCTTATGCTGATGCGCAGGGGGCTTTAGAAGCACAGAATTTAATGTATTCTGACTTACTGGGAGAAAAAAATATGACAGAGGGGGAACTGTTCCAAAAAATTGAACAGTTTACCCATATGAAAGCATTGCAAATAAACGGTAAACCTTATACGCCCCGCATGCCGGTACAAATTCAAAGAACAGGGGGCATCACTTCCGTTTCCGGTTTTTCTCCAACTACAACAAACAGCGGTACAATTGTAGGGGGTGACTTTCTTACAATCAACGGCATTAATTTTGAAAGCGCCCGTGGGGCGGGGTTGGTTGCATTTAGAAATGCCGATGATGGAGGGGGTTCTTATATTGCTCCACCTGTAGCATCTGATTATGTTTCCTGGAGTGCAACTTCAATTACAGTTAAAGTGCCTCGCAATGCAGGTACAGGTGATTTTTTTGTAAGAACAAACAGTGGTGTAGATTTTTTATCTCCCTCCAATCTTACAGTAAACTATGCACACCTGAGCATTAATAATACGTTTTTAAACTTTTCCCAATCTACAAGACAACGATATTATTTACGCAACCTGAACAGCCAGGGAGGTTATACGTTCACTTATAACAATACATTCTTCAGTAACCCGCAGGCCATTGCTGCATTTCAAAGAGCGGTTGTTTCCTGGCGGTGCGGTACAGGTTTTAATATCCGTACATCAAGCACTACTTCTGCCATTGCTGTTGCTGCAGACGATAACGTAAACATTGTATCGTTTGACGCTTCTTTGCCGGTGGGGGTACTGGCAAGAGCCACTTCTTATTTTTCCGGTAGCGGCATCAACGGTGTGTGTGATTTAACAAATACCGTATGGTGGCTTGAAGAATTGGATATTGTTTTTAATAATCCGCCTGCCGCCGGTTTTACATGGGAGTTTGGCCCTGCTGCACCTTCTTCTTCTGAATTTGATTTCGAATCCGTGGCGGTACACGAAATTGGACACCTGCATGGGTTGGGTCATATAATTGCACCCGGTCAAATTATGCATTTTGCTTTGGCCAATGGGGCTTCATCAAGAACGCTTGCAGCAAGAGACCTTGCAGCAGGTAATGCCAAAATGAGTTATTCCACAACAGCTACCTGCTTTAATCCCGCTGGAAGCGGTACGCCAATGGTTGCAATTACAACGGGTACTTGTGTTACCCTTCCTGTAACCTTAAATTTATTTGAAGGAAAAAGAGTGAACAGCTCTGCTAATAGTTTAACCTGGGTAACAGAACAGGAATTAAATAATGACGGTTTTATTTTACAAAGAAGTGATGACGGCAGAATTTTTTCAACATTGAATTTTATAAAAGGAAAAGGCCAATCGTTTGATAAATCACATTATTCTTACACTGATGAAAAAGCAGGACCCTTTAAACGTTATTACAGGCTGGTGCAGAAAGATTTTGACGGGAGATTGAACTATTCGTCAATCGTGGCAATCAACGGAGATAACAGTACTAAGTGGAAGATTTGGTTTAGTGGCGCTACTTTGTTTTTATACAACAGTGTTCCTCTACAGCGCCCTGCTACACTGCAGTTGTATAACTCCAACGGTCAACTTGTATTTTCAAAACCAGTTAACTCCAATTCCGTTTCTATTCCTGTTACACTTTCTTCTAAATCTGCATATACCTATCGCCTGGTTACTGATATAGAAATAATTACAGGAAAACTTAGTAATGTGTTTTAAACAAGTGGGCTTACTTTTGCAGCTATGTCTGCACAAAAACCTGCATTGTTTACCTGTTTATCTCCTGCGCTGCTTCATTTATATGATTTAAAAGGAGCAGTAGTTGTTATCATTGATGTATTTCGTGCCACATCTACCATTGCCGCTGCATTGCATAACGGTGCAAGGTGTGTGATTCCGGTAGATACTGTTCCGAAAGCCATTGCATTAAGCAGGGGCATTAACGGTATTGCTGCAGGTGAGCGTGATGGAAAAATTGCAGATGGATTGGAGCACGGCAACTCGCCTTTGGAATACCATCCTGATTTTATAAAAGACCAAACACTGGTGCTCACCACCACCAATGGTACACGTTTGCTGCAAATGGCATTGGATAACAATGCAGAAACCATCATAACAGGTTCTTTTCCCAACCTTGGAGCAATTTGTGACTTTTTAATCAAAGAAAATAAAAACGTGGTGCTGGGTTGTGCAGGCTGGAAAGACCGTTATAATTTAGAAGATACATTGTTTGCGGGCGCTGTCATCCATCATATTAAAGAACATTTTACCATTCATTGCGACAGTTCATTAACAGCTGAGGCAATGTATATACAACATCAGCATGATTTGGTTGGTTTTGCACCAAAGCTTACGCATTACCACCGTCTTGTGGAGCGCTTTGGTTTGATTGAGGATATTCGTTTCTGTCTTACAGAAAATGCTGCTAACGTACTGCCGTTGTACAAAGAAGGATTATTAATCAGAGGTTAAAGAAAAAACGTTAAAGGTAAGAATGTTTCATTGAATTTTTTGAGGTAAGAATTTGTTTTTATTTCTTTCGTTTTTCCAATGGAAATATGAAAGAAATGCTTTTACATTTGCCGATTGCACCATTTGCAATTGATAAATCGTAATTCTTAATTCGTAAATCGTATTTCATTTGGCCTTACCGCATCTACTCAAATTCGCCTATAATCACGGAACGGAAGAAGTGATTCGCAGAGGAAAAAAAATTCATGCCATTGGCTTTGTAGAATTAGTGGAACATGATGAACTTATGGGCTCTGTAGTATTTCGTGTGAAAGATGATTCATACGCTACGTTTTACAAAGTGTATATTCAAAAATATAAGGACGAGCGTGCCATGAATGTACGTTGCAGTTGTCCTTACAACCTTGGCGATATTTGCAGGCATGAAGTGGCTTCGCTGTTTTATCTGCAGGATTTAATTGACAGAAATATTCTCGGCCTTAAAGATTTGGTGTACGACCAGCGACACACGGTGGTTAAAATGAAGACGATTGATTTAAAAAGCATTCGTACGCTTTCGTCGCCTGCTTCTCTTCATGATGCCGAACAATTCCTCCGCACCAATAAAGCGTCCATACTTTCTGCTAAAGATGATATAGTAAAAGCTGAAGTAACAACAGGTGGCGAAACATGGCCGGTAACCATCAGAAGAAATGATGAACGCAATTTTGATACAAGTTGTAACTGCGGTGAAACCGAACACGCTATCTGCGAACATAAAGCTATTGTGTTTATTCAGCTGTTAAATGTTTATGGTCCTTTATATTTTGACAGCATACGCAACGTAGATAAAGAAAAAGATAAGCTGCTGGGTATTTATGGCTACAGTTTAAAAGATAACTGGCAGGATAAATTTGAATTTATTTTTAAAGATGGTAAACCCTTTCTGCGGGTACTGGACCAAACTGTAAAACGTGTAGATCCGTCCACACTTAAAAAGCCTGCACCTGTACAGGATGAATTTACGACAGCAGAAGTGGTGGTTGAAGAAGAGGTGAAAACAGGCATACGATTAGGGGTTGTATTGAATAACAATCTTAAACAGTTTCCCTATTTTACCGTTGATGTTGTAAAGGGTGAAACAGATGAAGAGGGAAGCGCCTTTACAGGTACGGTTGAAAAATTAGATGCCGGAAAATTTATTGAAACAACAGATTTAACTGAACCCGATAAACAATTACTGCAATTGATGAGAAGATTGCAGGCGGCAGAAATCAGCAAGTTTGTCAATCGCAACTCCCCCTTCTCGGGTATTTGGGAAAATATTATTCATAGTGAAGAGGATGATTTACCTGATGATACCAAGGAGTTGATTACAGATTATATGTTGCCACGCTTACAGAAATTATTTACAGAACACAACGGTCCTGTTTATTTGCTGGCAAAGGGCAAAGAGTTTAAAACAAAAAATCTTCAACCCGTTTCCTTATCTTCTACATTTCTCCATCCGTTTTTTGAATTAAAGAAAGAGGATAAAAAATGGAAATGGAGTTATAAAGTAAAAGTAAACAGCGGCGATGCTGATGTGGCAGAAAACGAATGGAACAGTCCGCTAATTTATTTACTCAACAATGAAATGCGTACCTGGCAAATAAAAGATGATGCGTTGCAGGCACTCCCTTTTGTTGCTGATGGAAACACCACAATAGCTCAAAAGGAATTGGAATCTTTTTTGCAGAAAGAAGCGTTACGGTTAGCAAAAGATTATCATGTTGAATTTGATCAAAGCCTGATTAAAGAGGTAAAAGCCGGTGAACCGGAAGTAACCTTACAGTTACAGGAGCGTGGTGAATTTTTGATATTAAATCCAACCTTCAGTTATAAAGGATATAGAATTCGGTCAAATGATAAAGAAGAAATTATTTTACCACAGGACGACGGGTTGATATTGGTTCACCGCAACCGGGAAAAGGAAAACGAGTTTTTAAGTAAAGTTGAAAATTTGCATTCTCAGTTTATTCGTCCGGATGGTGGAACTCAACTCGCATTAAAAGGAACTGAAGTGTTGCGTAACAACTGGTTCTTTTTATTTGTAGATGCCATGAAGGAAATGAAGGTACCGGTGGAAGGCTGGGAAGTGTTAAAAAATTTCCGCTTCAATACTCATAAACCCAAAACGCAAATCTATATCAGTAATGGTGTCGATTGGTTTGATGCAAAAGTGGATGTGGTGTTTGGCGACCAACGTGTAACCATAGCTGAAGTAAAGAAAGCATTGCAAAATAAACAAAGCTTTGTACAGTTACAGGATGGCACGCTGGGTGTGTTGCCCGAAGAATGGATAAAGCGTTATTCAATGCTGTTTCGCCTGGGTGAAAATAAGCAGGAGCAGCTTCGTTTATCCAAATATCACATCAGCGTAATTGACCAGCTATATGAAACAAGAGATGAAACAGAATTGATGATAGAGCTGGAAGAAAAGTATGAACGTTTAAGAGAGTTTAACCGTATTAAAAAAATTTCACCACCTCAGCATCTGCAACCCATTCTTCGTCCTTATCAGGAAAGTGGTTTTCACTGGCTCAACTTTTTAAGTGAAGTGGGCTGGGGAGGCATTCTGGCTGATGATATGGGTTTGGGTAAAACCATTCAGGCCTTATCCTTCCTGCATCATCTCAAAGAAAAAAACAGCAGTTTAAAAGCATTGGTAGCCTGCCCCACAACATTGATGTTTAACTGGGAAAATGAAATAAAAAAATTCACCCCGGCATTAACCTATTATATCCATCACGGTGCACAACGTACCAGAGATGTAAAATTATTTGAAGGATTTAATGTAATTATTACAACGTATGGAACATTAAGGAGTGATATTAAACTATTTACTGAACAGCAATTTGATTATGTGATTCTGGACGAAAGCCAGGCCATCAAAAACCCGCAGAGTAAAGTGGCAAAAGCATCCTGCCTGTTAAAAGCAAAGAACCGCTTGTGTATGAGTGGTACACCGCTGCAGAACAATACGTTTGATGTGTTTGCTCAAATGAACTTTTTAAATCCGGGTATGCTGGGTAGTGTAGAACATTTCAGAAATGATTTTGCAACACCTATTGATAAGTTTGGGGAGAAAGAACAGAAAGACCACCTGCGTCGTTTGTTATACCCGTTTATTTTGCGCCGTACCAAAGAACAGGTAGCCAAAGACCTTCCGGAAAAAACAGAAACCGTGTTGTATTGCGAAATGGAAGATGAACAGCGGAAAATTTATGATGCTTACAGAAATGAATACCGATCAAAAATTTTGGGTACCATTGAAGAACAGGGTATCGGAAGTTCTCAACTCACCATCTTACAGGGATTAATGAAGCTTCGTCAAATATGTGATTCACCATCTATTCTTAATGAAACAGAACAACTGCCTAATGCATCCATTAAACTGGATGAGCTGGCCCGTGAACTGCAGGAAAATATGGGACATCATAAAGCATTGGTGTTTTCGCAGTTTTTAGGCATGCTGGCACTTATCAAACAAAAGCTTACCGAGCTGGAAATTCCATTTGTTTATTTTGACGGAAGTACATCAGCACAAGACAGAGAAAAAGCAGTGAATGAATTTCAGAATAATGAAGAGGTGCGTGTGTTTCTGATTTCGCTTAAAGCCGGTGGTGTGGGTTTGAACTTAACAGCAGCTGATTATGTGTACATTGTTGACCCGTGGTGGAACCCTGCGGTTGAGCAGCAGGCTATTGATCGTACACACCGCATAGGACAGATAAATAATATTTTTGCTTACCGCATGATTTGTAAGGATACAATTGAAGATAAAATACTTGTGTTACAGGAAAGAAAACGGGCTTTAGCCAAAGATTTAATTACAGATGATACAGGATTTGTGAAATCGCTCACAAGAGAAGATGTGGAATATCTTTTCAGTTAAAAGAATGGCTGTTTATTTTTCCTGCTTCGCCCAATAAACAAAACAATTTATTTACTCAATAGATAGATATAACTAAAAATTAATTGAGATTTTATTAGAACCTTTCAAAAACTGTTTCTATCTTGCTATCGGTTTTTCATAGGATATTGGATTTTAAAGCGGGGCCGGATTTCCATCCAGCCCTTTTCTTTTATATTAGACCGAACTGTGCACTCAACTCCAGCATTTTATCTATAGGCTTTTTAGCCGCCAACCGCAACGCTTCATCCATAAATATTTCCGGCGTTTCATACTCCATGCATAAATAAATCTTTTCAAGTGTATTACGCTTCATATGCGGGCAATTGTTACAGGCACAGCTGTTATTGGGCGGCGCAGGAATAAACGTCTTCTGAGGGCTGCTAATTATCATCTGATGCAGAATGCCCGTTTCTGTAGCTACAATATATTCGCTGCTGCTGTCATTTATTGTGTACTTTAAAAGCTGTGTGGTACTACCTATAAAATCGGCCAGTTTTAGCACCGGTTCTTCACATTCAGGATGAGCTATTACCTTAGCATTGGGATGACGCTGTTTAAGATTTTGTATTTTTTCAACACTGAAAATCTCATGCACCATACAGGCACCATTCCACAGCACCATATTTCTTCCTGTTACTTTGTTAATATAAGCTCCAAGGTTTTTATCAGGTGCAAAAATAATCGGTTGGTCTTTAGGCAGGCTTTCTACAATCTTTTGTGCATTACTGCTGGTGCAGATGATATCACTCAGTGCTTTAATACCCGCACTGCAGTTGATGTAAGAAATAACGATATGCTCCGGATGCTTTTGTTTAAACTGTTCAAATAATGGCGGCGGACAGCTATCGCTTAAAGAGCAACCTGCATGCAGGTCGGGAATCACCACTTTTTTTGCGGGGTTCAGAATCTTTGCTGTTTCGGCCATAAAATGCACACCGGCAAACACAATCATATCAGCATTGGTTGCTTCTGCCTTTTGAGCAAGCCCCAGGCTATCGCCGATGTAATCAGCCACGTCCTGAATATCCGGCTCCTGATAGTAATGAGCCAGCACAATCGCATTCTTTTCTTTTTTAAGGCGTTCAATTTCCGCAAACAGATCCAACTCCGGATCAAGATCCAGATCCAGAAAACCTTTGTTTTCCACCTGTGCTTTGGCGGCGCCAACCAATACTTCATTCATAATGGTGAAGATTATATTTTTTCTTTGCTTTACAACTTTATTTTTTCTCTATCCTTTTTTCAACTTCATATTTACCTAATAACTATTAATAGATATTTATTTATATAAAACACTATTATTATTATGACTGTGAATTTGTGGATACATTTTCATTTTATATAAGGCAAAGGTAGAAATAAGCAGTTTATACACCGTTATTCACAATTTCATTCACATAATTTTTTTAATCTCAGTAAGGGTTTGAGCTAATTATTAACAACTGTGGATAGTAACTAGCTTGTATATCTTTTAAAGATTCAACACCTCATTTAAATGTGAATGTGTGTGGAATAAACCTTACTTAATTAAGACAATTTGCAAGACCATCATGATGCTTTAAATTAATTCACCATCTGTTCATACTATTTAATTTTAGTGTAGCCGTTTTATCCAAGTTAATTCACAGCTTTCCACACAAGGGTGTGAACATTTTTTTTAATGAAGCTCTTTTTGAAAACAGAATAACTGCCGGAAGACCATAAA
>CAYPBV010000002.1:67446-89912 GCA_964409025.1 uncultured Chitinophagaceae bacterium
TTTTTTATGATATTTTCCAAAAATGAGTAGTGGTACGGTTTTCTAAAACGCTTAACCTGCGCCCATTTTAGGAGTTTTCCACAATTTGTTCCAACTCTTTTTTCCCCTATTTTTGCCGCTCACTTTTTTAACGTACACAATATACTATTATGTCGATTATTCAGCAGATAAGGGAACGTTTTGCAGCCGTAAGTATTGCTGTTATTGCTTTGAGCCTTATTGGATTTATTTTAATGGATGCCCTGAGCAGCCGTACCAGTTTATTTTCAGGCAACAGTACTACTCTGGGTAAAATCAATGGTGAGGAAATTGAATATGCCGCTTTCAGTACCAAGGTAGAAGAAATGGAAAATAATTACCGCTCACAGGGAATGGAAGTAAATGAAGAAATGCGCCAGCAAATCATTGAAATGCTCTGGAATAATGAGGTGGATGAAACCTTATTAACTAAGGAGTATAATAAATTAGGTCTCGTATTTTCTTCTGCTGATTTAAATGAAGCTTTGTATGGCGAAAATCCGCCTCCTGCTTTGGCCCAGCAATTTAAAGATGAAAAAACAGGCGCTTATGATGCCAATGCTGCACGTCAGTTCATCAACTCGTTAAAAAAGAAAAAGCCAAATGATCAGCAGCGTTTATACATTGAGCGTAACCTTATTGGCTATATCGTAAGCAATGGTTTGCGTACCAAATACAACACGTTACTTTCAGGTAGTGTGTATTATCCTAAATGGTTAAGTGACAAGGATGTGGCCGATCAAAACAGTATTGCATCCATCAGCTATGTAGCTGTACCTTATGCTACCATTGCAGACAGTACAGTGCAGGTAACGGATGCTGATTTGGATGCTTATATCAGAGCACACAAAAAAGAATACAAGCAGGATAGAAGCCGCAGTATTTCCTATGTAGTGTTTGATGCAGCTCCTACAGCAAACGATACGGCATTTATAAGCAACGCAGTAGCACAAAAAAAACAGGAGTTTATTAATGCTCCCGATGCAGCACAGTATGTAAATGCCAATGGTTCTGCCGTTTCTTATTTTGACGGATATGTATTGAAATCAAAAATGCAGATTCCTGTTTACTCTGATTCCATTCAAAGCCTCGCCGTTGGTTCTGTATTTGGACCCTATTTAGATGGCAGCAATTTTGTACTGGCAAGAATGGTGGAAAAAAGACAGTTGGCTGATTCAGTAAAATGCCGCCACATTCTTATTGGTACTAAAGATGCACAAACCGGTGCAGAAATCATGAGCGACAGTGCTGCGCATAAAAAAGCCGACAGCGTTGCCGCTGCCGTAGCTGCGGGTGCCGATTTTAAAACATTGGCAGCACAATTCAGCACAGACCCGGGAAGTAAGGATAAGGGCGGTGAATATGATTTCTCTTCTCAGCAGTTCGGAAGTCTGGCAAAGCCATTTGCAGAATTTATTTTCTATAATCCTGCAGGAACGAAACGAGTTGTAAAAACAGATTTTGGCTGGCACTATATAGAAGTGATGAATCAAAAGAATTTTGAACCGGCCTACAAAATTGCATACTATGCAAAACCTGTAGAACCAAGCGATGAAACTGTTAACAGCGCAAGCACCGCTGCCACACAATTTGCATCACAAAGCAGAGATGTAAAATCCTTTGATGCCAATGCACAAAAACAAAAACTCTCAGCACGTGTGGCAGATATAAAGCCTAATGAATTTTCAATTCTGGGTATTGGCGGTGCCCGCCGTTTGATTAAGTGGGTGTATGAAAGTAAAATAGGGGCTGTATCAGAGCCCGAAAATATTGGCGATAAATATATAGTAGCAGTTGTAACAGGTGAAAAAGAAGAAGGACTGCCGGCAGGAAAAGATATGCGTTTACAAATTGAAGGCATTGTACGTAATCTTAAAAAAGCCAGACAGATTATTGAAAAAATTGGTAACAACAGAGATTTGAATGCTATTGCAACTACATTTAAAACTGTTGTAAACAGGGCTGATAGTATTTCTTTCCTTTCACCATTTATTCCCGGCATTGGCCAGGAAGCAAAAGTGAGCGGCGCTGCATTTGATGCTAAAAACAAAGGAAGAGTTTCTGAACCTATTGCAGGAAATACAGCCGTGTTTCTTGTAAAGAATGAATCAGTGGGCTTGAAACCATCTACTGAAGGTGATTACCAAATGCGCCGTGTACAAATGGAGCAATCCATGAAAGGCAACTTTGCTTATAAGTTTACAGAAGCTCTGCGCAAATCAGCAACTATAAAAGACAACCGAATTAATTTCTACTAACAAAATAACCGCATGTGGTGTTATCAATGGGCATAGCGGTAGTTATGCCCATTTTTATTAACAGTAGTTCTACGATGCACCCGATGAAAAACTACGATGGTGATACATTCATAAAATCGAAGTTTCATATTTGCCGTAGATTTACTATCAAACCATTTTCAACATGAGCGAACCGATAGTAAACAAAGTGGCCGAAAGTGCTCTTGTAACCATTGATTTGGAAATGTTTTTACCGCAGGAGCAGCCAGTGGTTTTTGATTTAAAAGACTACCTGTTTATGGGGTTGATTCTTAAAGAAAAAGACTTTAGGGAAGCACTCCGCACAACAGAATGGGATGTATATAAAGACAAAACGGTATTAGTTATTTGCAGTGCCGATGCTATTGTTCCTGTGTGGGCGTATATGCTTATTGCTTCTTATCTCAAAACACAAACACATAATGTGTTTATGGAATCTGAGCAACAGTGGAGGCAAAGAAACCTGTTACAAAACATCAACAACATTAATGCAAATGAATATAGTGGTAAAAGAGTTGTGATAAAAGGATGCGGCGATAAGCCCATTCCACCGGAAGCATACCTTGAGATTACAAAAATAGTACAACCCGTAGCAAAAAGTATTATGTATGGAGAGCCCTGCAGTACGGTTCCCATCTATAAACAAAAATAAAATCAACCAAGGCCCAAAGTCCTGATGCGTTTTAATAACCTCACCAATTTTCACCCCTATCGCCTCAGTGAAAAACAAAGACATTTCATTAAGCGATGGGAGAAGCGCCGCCAAATGCCACGGTGGAAATATGTGTTATACTATGGTGTACTGCGGGAAGGAATGATTTTTTTAGTCATTATCAAATTGGCACAATTAGTCTTTGATTACAAAGGATTTATTGCTTTATATACCAGCCTGGGCGGACTGCTTTTTTTGTTATTTGAAATCTGTTTCTGGCTGGGTGGAGGTTTGGTAATAGGTTGGTTTAAATATACCAGTTACGAAACAGAATATGAAATGCTCAAAAGCATGGAGCATTATTAATCTTCCACCTCTACTACCATTTCTATTTCTACCGCAATATTAGAAGGCAATGCCACCATTCCCATAGCAGCTCGTGCATGCTTGCCTTTGTCACCAAAAATCAACACCAGCAAATCACTGCATCCATTAATTACTTTTGGATGATCTGTAAATTCCGGCAGACAATTTACATACCCATTCACCTTTACAATACGTTTCACCTTACTTAAATTGCCCAACGCATCTTTCAATGTTGCAATTAAACTGAGTGCCGTAATTTTAGCAGCTTCATAACCCTGTTCTACTGTTAAATCTTTTCCCACCTTGCCGGTAATATTTGTTCCATCAGTCTTGGTGGGGCCATGACCTGCCAGAAAAATTAAATTACCCGTGCGAACAAATTTTACATAATTGGCAATGGGTTTACTCACAGGAGGCAATACCAAACCATTGCTTTTTATCTTCTCTTCAGGCGTTTGTGCTTGTGTACTCATGGCAAAAAATGTAAATACGATAAAGAATAGATATTTCATATAAAAGCGTTTTAAAACCATCCCCGTTTTCTAAAGAAATACAACATCACCAGCGGAATCATTACCATCATTGTGCAGGCCAGATAAAACCCCCATTGATGATGTGCATAAGGAATAATATCAAAGTTCATCCCAAACATACCACCAATAACAGTAGCAGGTGCCAGCAGGCAGGTAACAATCGCCATCACCTTCATTACTTCATTCATCTTGAGGTTTACATTACTTAAATATAAATCGTGCATACTCATCATGATATCACGGTAGTTTTCTGCCAAATCATTGGCCTGAAAAATATGATCGTACACATCTTTAAAATATTTTTCGGTTCGCTCTTCCAGCAGGGAGCTTTCGCTCCGTAAAATACCACTTACCATATCACGCACCGGAGCAATATTTCGCTTAAGTACAATCATTTCTTTTCGCAGCTGATTGATGCGGGCCAGTGTACGCTTGTTTGGATTGCGAACAATATCCTCTTCCAGACTTTCAATCTTATCACTCAGCTTTTCCATCACCCCAAAATAACTGTCTACAATCAAATCAATCAAGGTGTAAAACAAATAATCAGTTCCCCGCTGCCGAAGTTTGTTTTGACGGAACTGTATCTTATCCCGCAGCGGATTAAATACATCACGGGAGGCATCTTCCTGAAAACTAATCACAAACTGTTCGCCCAGAATAATGGATATCTGTTCTACCTCAACTGATGACTCTTTTTCATTGAAGTAAAGCATATTAAGCAAACAAAACATTACACCTTCAATTTCATCAACCTTTGGCCGCTGTCCAATACTTAATATATCTTCCTGCACCAATTGGTGAATACCGTAATGATTGCATATGATTTCCACATCGGCCCTTCTTAAACCATCCACATTAATCCATGTAACACGACTGGAGTGTTTATAGGAAAAACAATCTCTTACATTAGTTAAACGTTCTTCATGAATATTTTCCGCATCATAATCATAAACGTATAAATTGATTTCATCAGGCTCTGTACGCTGCGGAATAACAGTGGGATTAATATTTAAAATTCGTTTCGTACGAAAGAGATTGAACGGATTTAATACAATATCCAGATAAGATTTAGGTTTCCGCATTACAGCAATTTACAACGAATTTAAACAAACGGTTTACAAGTTTCAAAGACCTGCCGTAGCTTTAGCCGCAGAATCAACAATATGAAATCAATTCAGGTATTGCTCGCTGTGTGCTTCTTTACAGCAACAACAATTGCCCAAACAACAGACAAAAAATTAACGGCAAAAATTGAACAGCTCATTTCAGGGTTTAATGGCGATGTGGGTATTTATGTAAAAAGTTTAAAAACGGGCAAGGTAGTGGCCATTAATGCTGACACCATTTTTCCTACGGCCAGCATGGTGAAAGTGCCCATACTCGTAGGCATTATGGATAAGCTGCGAAAAAAAGAAATGCGCTATCATCAGGAATTGATTTATAAAGATTCCTTGCTGTATGAAGGTGTAGATATTCTCGGCTCTTATAAAAACAACGAAAAAGTTGAGCTGAGTAAGGTGCTCATGCTGATGCTTACTACCAGTGATAATACCGCCAGCCTCTGGTTACAAAGCTTAGCGGGTACAGGAGCCCGCATCAATCAAATCATGGATAGTCTTGGCTTTGTACACACAAGAGTAAACTCCCGCACACCGGGCAGAGAATCCAGCCGCAGTATGTATGGCTGGGGCCAAACAACACCAAAGGAAATGGCTACTCTTTTTGAACGCATGTATAAAAAGAAATTGCTGGACGATAGCAGCAGCATTGCCATGATGCGGATGCTGGGCCGTAATTACTGGGACGAGGAAGCACTCTCACAAATACCGCCCACCGTAGAGGTGTTCAGCAAAAACGGAGCAGTGAATGCCAGCCGCAGCGAAGTACTGCTGGTGAACGCCCCACATCATCCCTATGTGTTTTGCATTATTACCAAAAACAATAAAGACCAGAGCTGGAGCGCTGATAATGAAGCATGGGAGTTGGCACGTAAACTCAGCAAACTGCTCTGGCACTACTATGAACCCAACATGAAATAAGCAGGTATTACGTTAAAGCACAGGCGAAATAAAGCTTTGGTACTTTGTTTGTTCTGCATAAAATAATCATCCCTTAAAATTCACAGATATGAAAAAAAGGTTTACCCTCGTTCTAATCATCAGCTCGCTTCTTTTGGCAGCATGCAGCAGAAATACGTATAAATCCGAGCAAAAAGATTTGAGCATGCTTATTAAGCGACTTACCAAAAAGGGAAGCGATGATAAAGTGCTGGCTGATATTCGTTCTATCTATGAACCCGCATTACTGCGCACACAGCAAAATCTGAACAACTATCAATATGATGCGCCTCCGCAAAAATGGGATAAGATTATTGGAGAGATGCAAAACATGCAACGTATGTATGATATCATCAACACCAATCAATATGCGGTGCGAATGATAAAGCCGGTAAATTATTACAGAACCATTCTGGCAACAAAAGACAGTGCCGCATCAGATTATTATGTTTATGGTATGCAGTACTTTGAACGGGAAGGAAGAAACAATTCCAGACAGGCCTTTGAAGCATTTGACAAAACGCTCAGCTATGTACCCAACTTTAAAGACGCACAGCAAAAAAAGCAGGAAGCTTTTAACCGCAGCATCATTTATGTACTCATCAATCAAATACAATACGATGGCTTCGGATTTAATAATAACTGGAACTGGAATAATTACAACAACAGAGATCAAATGCTGCAAAACCAAATCATCAATGATCTGGGTGGCAGAAACAACAGAAACATACCCGCATTGTATTTTAATGAGTGGGATTTGAGAAGAGAAAACCGAGCACCGGATCTGGTGGTGGATCTGGTGTGGCGCAATTCACAATTTGATCAACCGAGAGACAGAAGCCGTAACTATAACCGCAGCAAACAAATAGAAACAGGCCGTGATACAGCCAACAGACCAATCTATCAAACAGTAACAGCCACCGTGTTTGTAACAGAACGTTACCTGGAAGCCAATGCAGATATGAATCTCATAGTTACAGATGCTAAAAACAGAACACAGCTTGACTGGCAGGTGATACCGGCATCATTCAGAACCAGTGTGGAGTTTGCCACCTTTAGTGGCGACAGAAGAGCGCTGGATGAAAATGATCTGCGATTGATCAACCGCAGCCAGAACCAACCCATGCCCAACAGAGAAGATGTGTTTCAGGAAATGATGCGGAATATTTATAATGATATGCTCAACAGGATACAAAGGGTTACAAACTGGTAATATCAATGCGTCTGTTTCTTTTTCATCAATGAAATCAATACGCCGCCGCCAATGATACAAAGAATGCCTGCAAAAGAATACGCATCGGGAAACGCATCGCCCAGCAGCATACCAATAACAATACTGAATGGAATATTAGCATAACTAATAGCTGATACAACACCCGCCTTATCTGCACCATATGCTTTGGTTACAAAGTATTGACCAAACAATGCTGCTGAACCAAGCAGCAAAACAATCCACCATTCATTGCCAACGGGCCAGCGCCAGTCAATAAAAAATAAATCATCTGCCGGAAGGTGAAATAAGAATTTGATGAGTACAAACAAAAGTGGCGTTACAACTCCTGTGAGTACAAAAGATAATACAATCACTCTTGTATCATAATACTGTGTAAGTGTACCCACTGTTAAATACGCAATGGCAGAAGTAATACCGCTGATGAGGCCCGCCACATGATAATACCACGGCAAATTAATATTTGGTTTGTAAATAAGCAGCATGCCGGTAAAGCCAATGATTACCGCCAGCATCACCATTTTTCCTGCATACTCACGAAACAGTACAAACGAAAACAATGCAATGAACAATGCGGAAGTGAGGTTATAACTCATGGCAGTGCCCAATGGTAAATGCAAGATACAATACAGCAACGTGTACAATGCCGTGGTACCCATTAATCCACGAAAGAATAAACGCAGCGGTTTGCCTCCTGTGTTTACGGGCCTGCGATGCATAAAACTTACAATGAGTACCAGCAGCCCCACACTGTTTCTCCAAAAAACTAATTGCCCGGCATTAAACGAATCTTTCAATGCTTTAGCAGCCCCACCCATTACAGAAAAACCCAGCGCAGCAAGCAGCATAAAAAAGATACCACGATACACAGCATATTTATGAGGAACAGCAAGCATGCTTACAAAGCACTGAAAAAACAAGATGTATTCAAAAAAAATTAAAACAATAACCGGGGAAACAAAATCTTAACAAATACGCTTTTTAAGCATTGGACATCATTAAACTATCCTGCTGAAACCCTTGCAGGTAAAGGGTTGCAGAAAAAAAAGAGAGGGTTATGCAAAATAGAATCAATCCTTTCTTGATTTGAATGCAGCAGTTTGCCTGTCTACATTTGCATCATCAAAGGCTAAAAAACACAAACGCCTCTGTTCCGTAAATCCGGGAACAATTTGCAAATTCTTACAACGACAGCTCGTCCATACGAAATCAGACAACTTATTATTTAAACCTGTAAAAAATTTTACTATGAAAAAGATTATCATCAAATCAGCCGTTGCATTTCATTTGTTGTTATTACTGAGCGCAGGCATTACTGCACAGGCACAAACAACAGAAAAACCCCTGAGCGAAATGAAAGTAGCCGGACGCATCAGCAATGAGCCCGTATATGAACTCAATCTTAACAATACATCTTTTGGTAACTACACTATTGTAATAACTGATGAAACCGGACTTGTACTGTACGAAGAAGCAGTGCGTGGTACAAACATCAGCCGCAAGTTTTTACTTAATAAAGCAGAGTTGGGAAGCACAGGCGTATTGTTTGAAATATATAAAGGAGCAATTAAAGAAGCGGTATATTCTGTAAAGAACAACATTATTACTGCTGATACATTATTTGTTACAGCAAAGAAGTAATCCATAAACACCCATCAAAAAAAAGAAAGAGGTTAAGAGCGTTGTTGTACGTAAAGCAAACACTCTTAACCTCTTTTAAAAAACGTTGGGTTATTGTACTGAAACATTCCGGTTACTGCGTGGCACCAGGTATATTTCTTTTTGCCTGCCACCAATGTAGCGGAATCCTTTTTCATCAAAATAGCCATCCTCTTCCAGCATAATGCGTATGCTTTTTTTCCATTCAGGAATATCTGAAGCTGCGTTTAACTCAATGCTGTAAGCCGTGCGTAAGTTCATAGCAAAATCACCGCTGCCCGGCACACCACCCTGTTGATCCCACAAACCAATGGTGGGCCCGGCTGCATGACCGTGAAAGCCCAGCGGATGTGTGTAGATGGTCGCAGCAATGTTTTCCTTCTTCGCCTGTGCGAGGGCGTCAGCAAGGATTTGATTCCCTGTTTTACCGGGTTTGAATTGTGAAGTGAGAATATCCTGCAGACGATTTGCTTTGGCAAAAGCATCTTTTATTGATTGCGGTACATCTGTTTCTCCCGGGCGCAGCACATAGGCGTGTTGCTGAATATCTGTATTCAAACGCAGATAGGTAATGCCAATGTCTACATGCAGCAAATCGCCGGGTTGTATCACATCATCTTTGGGCCGGTTGCTGAAACTGCGCAGGTGTTCAAAATTCTGCGGATCATTACGCTGTACAGAGACAGATGGATGAAACCATGTTTGCAAACCCAGGCTGTTGATTTTTTCACGAAACCACCACACCACATCATCCGTAGTGGTAATGCCGGGTGTGATTACTTTTTCTGAAAAGCCTTCTTCAATGATCTTATGCGTGATGCTGATGAGTTGTGGATAATACTGCATCTCCCGTTCGGTTCTTGTTTCCAGCCAGTTTACTGCCAATGTTTCTGCACTGGTTACTTTTGATTTAAACGATGCAGGAAGTTTGTTCATGAATTCATTATAGTCGGTTACATCCATACCGTCAGCATGACCAAAATTTGTGGATGTATTGATGCCGATTTTTTTTGGGTTGCGTGTAGTAATAATATCCATGAGTGCATCCCACTGGTTGGGAAATTTGGTAAGGTCCCATGCGGCCTTGATATTGTCGCCCACATTGTAACGTGCAATGGCAAGCTTTTCCATCAGTTTCTTTTCTGCATTGTAATAAAACACAAGGATGGTTCTGCGCCGTGCTGATATCCAGGTAGAAGGCAGCATGGTACGCAGCACAGGATCTTCATTGTACTCTCTGCTTACAATTACCCATAGATCAATACCATTCTTCTCCATGAGTACGGGTAATAGATGATTGAAACGATCCGCAAGGATGTCATCAATTACTTTCGATTGTTCACGAAGAGGCAGAATTTGCGAAGACGAATGAAAAGAAATAAAAATAAAAATCAGAATCAATAAGCGATGCATAAGTAAAATGTATAAAGTTTAGTGATACAGCAATAACGAGGAATCAAATTAATTTATCGGGTGTTACAGGAAGATGACGAATTCTTTTTCCTGTTGCATTATACACCGCATTTAAAATAGCCGGCGCTACACCTACCAATGCAATTTCTCCAATACCTTTTGCACCGGTTGGACTGATGATATTATCAGGCTTGTTTACAAACAAAATATCCATTGGCGGCACATCTGCATGAACAGGTACATGATAATCCACAAAGTTGCTGTTAATATAACGGCCAAAGCGATGATCCATTAATGTTTCTTCAGTCATGGCCATACCAATACCGCCAACTGCGCCGCCCACCATTTGACTGCGTGCTGTTTTTTCACTAATGATCTTTCCTGCATCCGCTGCACAAACAATATGTTTCAGCTTGATGACACCTGTAACCGGATGCACATGCAATTTTACAAAGTGCACCGAGAAAGAGTTGGTAGCATATTTACTTTGTTGTGCAAAACGCTCTGTTGATTTAGAGGTCTGTATTTCCGGCTTGCCTGCCTGTTTTAATAAATCTGTAAAATGAATGGAATTGTTTCCTGCTATCAACAATCCTTTCTCATACCTGATGTCTTCTGCCTTCATATTTTTAAAAGCAGGTACTGTTTCAATTGCCAACTCTTTCAACACTAATTTCAAGGCATCACATACTGCCATCACTGCTGTGCCAACGGCAGTAGCAGAACCGGATCCACCCTGTGTAGGACCATTGGGAAAATCAGTATCACCCAATTCAAAACGCACCCTGTTGTCTTCGATCTGCATTTGTTCACTTCCTATTTTCACCATCGCTGTTGAAGTACCGGGCCCCATATCACTTACCGCACTTTGTAATAACAGTGTACCGTTATTACGTAATGTTCCTCTTGCAGTTGCATTGTTTCTGCCCGCACCAAATACACCAACTGCCATTCCATAACCCACCAGCATGCCATCTTCTTTCAAAGTACCGGGCAGTGCCGGACGTTGATGCCAACCAATTTTTTCTTTACCTAATGCATAACATTCTTTCAGGTATTTAGTGGTCCATGGTAGTTTGCTGTGCGGATGTACAGCAGCCTCGTTAATTAAACGAAGTTCAATGGGATCAATATTCAATTTATAACTCAGTTCATCCAATGCTGATTCCAATGCAAAGCAACCGGTAGCGGGTCCGGGGCCACGCATCCAGGTAGGCGTATTGATATCAAGCGGTAAAATTCTGTAAGTAGTGTTTACGTTAGGACAGTCATATAAAAACTGTGATACGTTCACAATACCTTCTGTAAAATTTTCATAAGTAGAAGTGTTGCTTACTGCATGATGTGAAATACCTACCAGCTTACCATCTTTACTGGCACCTATTCCAATTTTTTGCCAGCTCTGCGGACGATAGCCCACCATTGTAAACATCTGTTCACGATTCAACAGCACTTTTACCGGGCGATTTACTTTTTTAGAGGCAATTACTGCTGCGTGCACATGTGGCCAGCTGCGAAGACTGCTGCCAAATGCACCGCCTACATATTCAGTAATCACTTTTACATTCTTTTCATCAATAGCAAACAACCTGGCCAGTTCGCTTTGTACAGACTTGGGCCCCTGCGATTTATCATACACCGTTAATTTATCACCTTCCCACATGGCAATGGTGGCATGCATCTCCATGGGGTTATGTGTTTCAATGGGAATAGTATATTCTTCTTCCAGTTTTACTTCTGCTGTTTTCCATGCATCTTTTTCTTTACGCAGGTATTCAACTGCAGGTTTCAACACGGCATCATTGAATTTATTCCTGTCAAAATCTGTTGTGTGTACTTCTTTTACGTAATCAACTTTTACAAGCGAAGCAGCATGCACCGCACGTTCATAGGTATCAGCTACTACCAGTGCAACAGGCTGTCCATTACTTACAATCAAATTATTATAGAACACTTTGAAACCGATATTTCGTTGATTGGGTCCCTCTGTTGGCTTAAAACCCGGAACCACCGGCGTATTGAGATGATGAATAATATCAATAACACCGGGCGCATTCTTTGCAGCAGCGATGCTTATATTTTTAATAGCGCCTTTAGCAATGGTGCTGCACACAAAAACACCATACACCAAACCCGCAGGCTTAAACTCCGCTGTGAATGTGGCCTTTCCGGTTACTTTTGAAAGACCATCAACACGGTCGTCATCATTATCGGGCAATTTGTATAAAAGATCTTTATCCATAAAGTTTACTTGATCGTGTGATTGAAATAGTTCAGCTTGTGGCTTTTGTTAAGGCTTCAACAACAGAAGCCATGCCCAGTTTTATTTTGAAGTTATTGTGCTGATATGTTTTTGCTCCGTTCATAGCTATGGCAGCAGCTTCCGTGAATACATCTTGTGTAACTGATTTACGAACGAGGAATTTTTCAACGTCATACAAACGCCATGGTTTGTGTGCCACACCGCCCATGGCAATACTTGCTGATTGGATGATTCCATTTTTTACTTCCAGTGCCACAGCAACAGATACCAACGCAAACGCATACGATAAACGGTCACGTACTTTTAAATAATAGGCTTTATTAAAATGATTGGCAGGAATATGAACGGCCGTAATTAATTCACCTGCCTGTAAATTGTTATCCAGCTCAGGAGTGGTACCGGGCAAACGATGAAAATCAGCAAAGGCAATGCTTCGTTCTTTACCATTGTTACTTATATGTACAGAAGCATTTAATGCTGCAAGCGCCACACACATATCACTCGGATGTACAGCAATACATTGTTCACTTGCACCAAAGATGGCATGCATACGATTATAACCATCTATAGCACCGCAACCACTATTGGGATTTCTTTTGTTACAGGGCATGGTGATATCATAGAAATAAGGGCAACGGGTACGCTGCATTATATTGCCACCCACTGTTGCCATATTTCTGAGCTGGGCAGAAGCGCCGGCATTCAATGCCATTGAAAGCAATGGATGTTTTGTTCGAATAAGTTCGTGTTCAGCAGCAACACTGTTTGGCACCAATGCACCGATGGTTACTCCCTTTGCATCTGACTTAACTTCTTTGAGCGGTAGTGCGTTGATGTCAATCAATCGTTCAGGCGCCGTAACACCTTTCTTCATCAGGTCTACCAGGTTGGTGCCGCCGGCTATAAACTGCGACGTTTTGTGTTTCGTGCGTGCTTCTGTTGCAGATTTTACAGAAGAAGCTCTTGTGTATTCAAAATTGATCATACAGCCTTCCCTCCTTTTTTTACTTCAACAATTGCGTCAATAATATTGGGATAAGCACCGCAACGGCAAATGTTACCACTCATATACTCACGGATATCTTCAGGCGAATTGGCATGACCCTCACGGATGCATCCGATGGCCGACATGATTTGCCCCGGAGTACAGTAACCGCACTGAAAACCATCATGTTTCATAAATGCTTCCTGCATGGGATGCAGCTGATCACCATTTGCCAGCCCTTCAATCGTGGTAATTTTTTTACCGTGATTGGTAACGGCTAAGGAAAGACAGGAGTTGATTCTTCTTCCATCCACATGCACTGTGCAGCAACCGCATTGACCATGATCGCATCCTTTTTTAGTGCCTGTAAGACCTATCTGTTCACGCAAAAGATCCAGCAGTGTAGTGCGGGGCTCAACAGATAAACTGTAGGGCTTGCCGTTGATCTCCAGCAACAACGGAATTTTTTCAAAGTACGAAGCGATCTTCTCATCATTTTCTGCTGCTTTTACCAAAAGCGGCGATGCGGCTGTTAACGCAGCAATAGCCGTTGATTTTTTAAGAAAGTTCCGCCGGCTTTCCTGCCCGGAATTGTTTTGTTCTTCTGTAAGCATAGTTATAGTATGTGTTTCTAAGTTAGGTTTTTCATGAAAGGAACAGAAATAAATATTGTGAGCGGCCATTTGCTTCTTATCCTGCGGTGTTGGTGGGCGAGAGGAATATTTTCCGCCCCTGTTAGTGTTTTGCCTCTGTTGGTGTTCGCTGCAGCTGATAAATGAACCAATGATGAATAAGTGCACACCGTCCTCGTTGTGTGTTATCACCAACGAGGAATTCATAAGCATAAAGCTCATGTGTCATTGATCAAAAGACACAACAACGGTGGGTTGTATGCAATACTAAACTAATTAATAATTTTACCCCTGTGCAATACCAGCAATCACAAAAAATAGTTTACTGCCATCGCCCTAATTTCAAATAAAAAGTACAGGAATGCCACAACGATTAGATACAATGCAATGGTTCAATGAGCCGGAAAAGTGGGAAATTAAAAATCCCGCAACAGTTGTAATACACACGCCTCCTAAAACGGATTTTTGGCGCATCACTCATTATGGCTTTACAGTGGACGATGCACCTTTTTACTATGGTGTTTATGGCGGGGAATTTGAAGCTAAAGTGAAAATAGCAGGAGATTATAAAACTACGTTTGATCAAATGGGCTTAATGCTGCGTATGGATCATAAAAACTGGATCAAAGCAGGGATAGAGTTTGTTGATGGCAAAATGAATGTTTCAACTGTTGTAACACACAATACATCTGACTGGAGTGTTTTAGAGTTAAACGAAGCGCCGGCCCTTATTTGGATGAAAGCCTTGCGCCGGCTGGATGCCATTCAGGTGTTTTACTCACTGGACGATCAAGTGTATAAGATGATTCGGACCTGCTGGTTTCAGGATAATACACCTGTACAGGTGGGTTTAATGGCGGCTTCACCGGATGGTGATGGGTTTACAGCAACATTTGAACATTTTGAAGTGAAGCCACTTGCGGATCTGCGCCGTTTGGAATGGTCGGGAAAAAATCATTAACCCTTTTTTTGCGCTTCGTGTATGCTCCGCATCTCATAAAGAATGTGTAATTAAAAGGTAACTAAATTAGTTGCACTAAAAACCAAACACATCCACATGCAAAAGTTATTTTTTCTCTGTTTCTTTTTGTGCTCAATAATAAATACATCAGCACAAATCACCAATGAGCAGATTACCGGTAATTGGAAAATGATCATAAAACAGGGTGAGCGTGTTATAGAAGTAAGAGAATGGTCGTTTTCAAAAGATGGAACAGGTCGCTATTACATGAATTCAGATGCTAAAAACACACGCTGTGCCACTTCTGAATCATTTACCTACCGCATACAAGGTGAAAATATCTTCATCACGCCCATTGTTAGAGAAAAAGGTTGTGCCGAAAAAAGGGGTCCGGACGATGAGCTAATTAAAACGAAAGAGAAAGCTGAACCTTATTCACTCCAGATAGTGCGGGATGCAGCAGATAAGTTATCCATTGGCGGAATGCTGTTTACAAAATACTAAACAGAAATACATCAACAATCAATCTGAAGTAACCGCAGCTTCACAGCAAGAACCCCATCAAGGGAACTATAAGTAAACAGTAATCGTGGTATGTTCACTACTCGTGTTGGTTTCTATTCATTTGTTAAGATTAGTTTTGTTCCTGTTTATATCCTGTTTACCCGGTAGCTTTTTTGCTGCTATAGGTGATTTCGGGGCCCTTCTTTGTTTACCTGCGCAAGAGTTTCAATGGAGCATTCAGCTTTAATTTTGTACATAAACCCAGATGTGGCAAAAGGCTCATACGCTAGTGCTTCCTGGTGCGCTTTTACTTTGCCTTCATTTTATTTCCTTTTGGATCATGTGTTAACTCTGCAAGACCAAGTTTTTCCATTAACGGAGGAATATACATTCCAAAGCGGCCACGTAGCCCCTTTTTAAGTCCATACCAACCACCAACTGGATTTTGCTCCGAACGGCCCCAAGCTTCAACGGTTCCTTCTTTTGCCGGCTTCTGTTCGTCGGCACTGCCAAGTTCCATCCAGTCGCCATGTTTTTTAAGCATTGCATGAAGGTGGTCTAAGCAGCGTATGTCGTAAAGCAAAACTGTTTTACCTACTGTGCAAACCAATACCTCTTTTCCGTCTTTTTCATCTACATGCATTGTATATTCTGACGTTAATGGTGGCGTTTTTAAAACCATTGGGTTTTCTTTTGTTCCTATTTTAAATTTCATTGTAAATGATATTAAGAGTTAAAAATAGTAATTGATGAACCTACTAAATTTAAAAGTTCCTGTTTTGGAAGAACTTCAGGCCCGCTTGCTTTTAATTGTGCCTGGAAATGTTTGAAGGATGGCAATTCATTTAAAATTTTCTGGTCTTCGTCCGACTTAAAAAAAGCTGTATGAATGAAGGTTTTATTATCATTACATATGCAGGCGTTATAGTTTATGCCCTGATGATTTAAACCCTGTAAATCAGTCATTACATTTTTAATGTTATTCTGATTTTGTTCTGAAAAGTCTGATTTAGTTGTATAAGTTACTTTAACTATTTTCATTTTCTTTGGTTTTAGACTATCACAGGTTCTTTGGTGTTGCTGATTATTTCCGCCTCCTTTTTAAGGTCGCTTGCAAATTGTTCAAATGATTTATCAAAGGATGGTATCATGGTAGAGAATAAGGGAAAGATTGGTCCGCCAATTTTTTCATTCATTGAGAAATTTGTTAACCTGCTCCCAATGGATTTAAGTGTGTAAATTCTTTTGCCCATTGCGCCGCCCCAAACCAATTTATTATCCGCTTCAAATTCTTTTACTGAAAGTTTGAAAATCCTTTTGGGGTCAAGCGTAGATTTTAGTTGAATTTTTCTGCCTTTTGTAATAGCTCCATGTATTGATATTACAGTTGAGTTCCATCTTGGGTAATCAGAAGCATTGGTGAGCAAAGCCCAAATAATACTTTTCTCTGCCTCAATGTCAATGCTTATAACCGTTTCACGGCTGAACATTTTTTTGATTGTAACGGCTTTGCCGTTTGAAGGTAAACCTGTCATTTTGCTATAGTTTTGGTTTTTATAGCTTTTGACGATTGAGCAAAGTAAAAGGATAGGTTATTCTTCACTTATTTCTGAATGATTTTCCATCACTTTTCTATTGTGCTCTAAATGAAACAAATGCATATCGGAACCGTGAGAATTGAAAGGGTTAATTTCCTTAAGTAGTTGAAGGCGTAAATCCAGTAAATGCGCTTTGTCGCCCTTTTTATCAACTCTTACCATCTCAATTTTATTTTTTTCTATTTCAAAGTTTTGTTTTGGATTAAATATTCCGTTGAGTTCAGAACATTGATGACAAATCCCCTCTTTATTTATCAATGCACATCTTCCGTCAAATATGTTTATCATTTTTGCCCTGCTTGTATGTAGATAGTATTTTATCATTGCTTCGGTTGAGTTAAGGATTTGAGTAATTTCTGAAACTTTAAATTCGTAAACTTCTTTCAGAAGTATGCATATTTGTTGCTCAAGGGGCAATGATTTTGAAATACATGTAACACAAAATGTGATATGTTCTTTTATTTCAAATTGTCCGTGCGGCGAAGTATGTTGAATTTGCATTACCTCAGTGAAATAATCTGGATTTGATAATGCTTTTGCTTTACAGATGTCAGTTACATTTTCGGTCCACCGTTTTTGTGCTCTTAAATTATCCTTTGCCAAATTCGATGCAATTGTAAAAATCCATGTCTTAACTGAAGAGTCGCCCCGGAAACTGTTAATTTTTTCTGACGCTTTAATAAATGTGTCTTGAACAATGTCTTCGGTATCCTCAATACTTGCAGTTATCCTTAAAATATAAGATTTGAGTTGCGGTCTTGCCTGTTCAAATTCGTTGGTGAGTTGTTCAATTGTCATACTGTTTTATGTCTGTCCCTTAAAGTTAAGCAGGATCGCCAAAGCATAGCAGCTAACCGGTGGGTTTTGGGCAGTTATGGAATTAGTATTCCGTAAGCCACATACTGAATAAAAATTGAATAACCGTAGCCGGTGCAGATAAACGTCCAACCACATTTGATCAAAACCTGATGTTGAGCTTTTTTGCTATTCTCCCACGCATGTAAATAGTCTAATTCAACAAAAAATTTATTTTACACAATGATACATAAATCTTGACAGTCGTCTGTCTGCAGAAACGATGTGTGTGGTTTGAAGAAAAGACTGAATACCGTTGAATTTTTCTTCGCCTTCAAATTTCAATAAGCCTGACTTTCTTTTTTCTCTTGCATCATGCCACTTTTGTGACGTGGCAATAATATTATCCGTTACATCCTTTGAAATTATATCATAAAATCCTGCTTCTTTCAACAGTCTCTCATTTTCGCCTTTCGGCACGAATAAAAAAAATCCCAGGGAGCTTCTAATGGCAATTTCTTCATTTGTCAAAATACCTGTTATTACAACAGCATCGGTAAAAAGCAACCGTCCACCTTTTTTCAGAACTCTGTTGAACTCTTGTAAAACTTTATTTCTTTTTTTCAGATGGTTAATGCTGTCAATGGACACTATTGCATCAAAAGTTTCATCAGCAAATGGAAGCTTAGAAGAAGCGTCAGCCACACTAAATTTCATTTTAGCAGACAATCTGTTTTCAGCAGCAAGTTTTTGCGCATTTGCTACACCATTTTCGTTTATATCAATTCCTGTCAGGTTACAACCTGTTTCTTTTACCATAAAAACAGCAGGGCCACCCGAACCTGATGCCACTTCAAGGACGTTATGATTAGGAGATAAGTTCAGCAGTGAAAAAATGTTTCTGTATTCGTCAGCAGTTAACCAACTGGTCTGCCCAATGTCTTCTCCGTATGTTTCCTTTCTTATTTCTTGGTACAGGTCTTCAGCATAGTTCTTATATGTGTCGTAAAAGAGTTCAACCTTCTTTGCCATAATAACTAAAATTATCTGTTTGAAGCAACACTTAAATTTTTGAACGGTTACTAAGCATGACGCACCACGTTGAAGCTTTGGCGATATGGCGGCATTCATTTATCATTCAGCCCGGAACCAATGCTGATTAAAGATACAAAAGCTCATTGTTAATTCTCTTGCTAGGCTTTATTCGTCTGACGAAACTGAAGATGATTAATGGACAAAAAGTCGAGAATATATTCGTTGCCCCGCCATATTGCCAATACGATGTTGGTAGCCGTTTTTTCACTCAATTTTTCAATATCGTATTTGCTTCTTTTTCAGTTAAATAACCAGATGACAATAAGAATAACCTTGCATTTTTGTCAGTGAAATCAGTTTCAATCATTTCTTTTACGGCATTTTGTTTGTTCTTACTTTTCTTGTAGTAAGTTTTAGCTATTACATATCCCATGAAATACCCTAAATCTGAAACTGTGTCTTTGCCAATCTTCCGTTGTCCGTAAAGCCAGCCCATTTTGTCGTCAAAAGTTTTAAACATATCAGTTTTAAATTCTTCCCATACTTTTTTCTCATTTTTTACTCCAAAGGCAGTATGTCCTTTGGGATTGGTTTTTACGAGACTTTTTCCATAAGCAAGTTCAGCTACAAAATCAGCTACTCCCTCTTCCAAACATTTACCTAATAATTGTGTGTGCGTTTTAAAGTAGTCATTTAATAAACTGTCATTGCCCGTAATTCTGTAAATGTTTCTTTGTGACCATTGTTGAGTATGAACAAACTCATGTAAAACAGTGAAAACTGCCCAATCATCCTCTTAAGAAGCAACAACCTCTGTCCCTATGTATACTATATTGTCAAATACTGTTCCTCCTGAGTTATTTACACCTATGCAGAAATAAATGTCTCCGTCTCGAAAACTCGGATATATTTTTTTAAATGCTTCTATCCGGTTGTAAATTTTTTTTTCTTGTCTTAGCACAGACAGTATAGATAACCTCTTTTCTGCAATCTTTGCAGAATCTTTTAATACCCAATTTCTCCATTTCACAGAATTTCCTCCCCGTAATTCCATAAATTTTTTTAATCCTATACTTGCTTTGTCTTCATAAAGCGACTTAAATATATTTACCTGATGTGTTGAGTCTCTAATTGCAAATACGCTATCAAATGCCTGATAAAATCTTGGCAAATCTTCCGTGTGAATATTGATTTGAGTTTTTATAGATTGAAATCTCAGTAAAATGCTGAACAACAGAATTATTTTTACTGTATTTTTCATTTGGGATGTTTATTTGTGATTTTGTATGCAAGAAAAATTAAGAATGAAAAAACAAATAATATAAGTGCAACTAAAGGAAATTCTCTAGAAGGTTGTACCAATGATTTAACCAAGATGATTGCCATAACAATACAAAATATTAATGAAGTTGGTTTTCTGGTTTTTGAAATTAAAAATCCAGCACCAGCGAAAAGTTGAAGAAAGCCTATTATAAATCGTCCATAAAGTCCAAGTCCTACTTTTAAATAATGATTTGTCATCCATTCAGATCTATAAAAGTGTTCAAACGAAGACTCAAGTAATAAAAGTCCTAAAACTATTGACAAAATTTTTAGGGTTAATTGCATTGTCTTAAAATTGCTACCAACGTTAGTGTATGTGCAGTAAAAATTTACCTTAAAAAATAATTAACTAAATTTAAATTGCACATACACATTGTTAGCAGTTCGTGCAATTACCATTAATCATTCTGTGTAAATTTTGTGTCAAATCGTATTGATGATAATTCTATCATTTTCATTTTTGAATTTTTAATGGAGGCCCTACAATCTGCGTATCACTTTCAGCAAAGAACTTTTCCATTTCTTCAGCTGTTGGTTCGTGGTCTAAAGCTGCCACGGTAACGAAAAAGTTTTCTAATTTTCCAGCAGGCTGCAGAATGACTATCATTTTACCTTTTTCTGATTCTTGTGTCCATGCGTTAGGAACCTTTCGTGGAAGGAAGATACTGTCACCTTTTGATAAATTGAATTTCTCGTCACCCACCTGAAAATAATATGAGCCTTCTAGAACGTAGAATATTTCATCTTGAAAGTGATGGATATGTAAAGGTGTTCCTCTTCCCTGTGAAAGAGAAGTTTGTTCAAATATTGCCAAATCTCCATCGGTGTCACTTCCAGATACCTTTACATCCAAGATATTTGAGTTTACTCCTTTTAATTTGATATGCCCGTGAATGCGTCCTTCACCGGAATTGATTTTAAATCCTTTATTAGCTCTTAAGAATGGATTGGTCTTAATTTTAGCGAAAACTGTCATTGGAATGACCGAAAGCGCAGCTAGAATAAATTTGCCTCGTTTCATTTTACTGTATTTTTTAATTGTTAGATCGTCCAATATATTGTTAGAAGTTCATGTGAGCCCTGGCATTACCGCTAACGAACAGGGCTTTGCGAAGGCTGGGAAATAGACTTCCGTCCGCCCCGGCTACCTGAATCTGAATTTATAAATTAAAGTTGATGATTTGCAAATAGTTTAATAGTTATTCGTCTGCCCGATATGAAGCCAAATTGAAAAACAAAAAGTTAAATCACGGTTTCCGTCCGCCCAGCTTTTGCAAATACCAATGTTACCTGCCGTATTGCTCGTAGTACTGGTTGAGTAATTCTGATTGTGTTTTTTCTATCGAGTTATAAACCAATGTAAGATTCGTCTCAAACGGAGGAAAAATAAGTTTTGTGTCAAACTCTTTGTCAATGATTGGAAAAACCTCTTTGATTTTTATAATGAACTGAAACCAACCATCAATTTCCTCTGTCAACCGAATACGCATATTGTTTTTTATAAAGACCTCAATATTTAGTTGGTCAACGGTCATTAAATCTCTTTTGAAGGCAAAAATTGTTTCAATGTCTACCCAGGCTACGAAAATTGTCCGGTCTTTGTCAGTAAAATTAAAACCTGTGTCAACGTATTGAAATACTCCGGTGTCATTATATCTTAAATCAAAAGCCTTTTGTTGAATTTCTTTTCCTTCTTTGGATTTTGTGTCAACCCACAAAAACTTTGGATGAAACATGTGGTACAAAATATAAATGATGAAAACTGTAGCCCCAATTAAAATTGTCCAAAACCAAAATGCGGAATATCTATTACTAATAAAAATGTCAACGAGAAAAATAGTAGGAATAACGAGTAGCCAGAGTTTGTCCCACTTGTTACTCCAAAAAACTCTTTTACCTTCTAATTGTTTTGTGTCCATTGTAGGGTGTCACTTAATATGGCAGGTAACGTTAAAGCATTTGTGTTTGTTGCGGAATTTGAAATCCGTCAGCTTGGTACAAATGCTGATGTAAAATACAAAAGTTCATTGTTAATTCTATGGCTCAATTTATAACGTCGAGCTGGGACAGAAGCTGATAGTAGCACACAGTTGAAGAGGCGTTATCAGTCCGCCGACATAACACAAATGCAATGTTACCTGCTGTACTTTGTACATTTTTTG
>CAYPBV010000003.1:0-668 GCA_964409025.1 uncultured Chitinophagaceae bacterium
TTGGTCTACATAATGGCTGTCGTTGCTGGCAATTACTTTTACTTGGTACTTTTTTGCAAATTTTAATAGGATGGCATTTACTTTATCCTGCTCTGCCATGCCATGACGCTGAATTTCCACATAATAATCTTTTTGAAAAATGTTCAACCACCATTTGAATTCATTCTCGGCTTCTTCTTCACCTTTGGTTAATATCATCTGCGGCACCATGGCTCCTAAACAACAAGTAGTAGCTATTAAACCTTCATGGTATTTATGAATGAGTTCTTTATCAATACGTGGATACTTGCTGTACATGCCTTCAATAAAACCCAATGATGTGAGCTTCACTAAATTTTTGTACCCTGTTTCATCCTTTGCAAGCAGTACCTGATGAAAACGATTGTCTCTTTGCTCCTTGCTGAAAGTTTTGATATGACGGTTCTCTGTTAAATAAAATTCGCAACCAACGATTGGTTTTACTTTCAAACTGCCATCTTCGTTTTTATGTTTATACGCTTCTGCTACAAAATTGAAGGCACCAAACATATTACCATGGTCAGTAATGGCAAGCGCAGGCATATCATCTGCCATTGCTTTTTTATACAATGCATCAATGGATGCCGCACCATCCAGCAGTGAATATTGAGTGTGTACGTGTAAGTGTGAAAATTTGCACATGAATCGTT
>CAYPBV010000003.1:678-8742 GCA_964409025.1 uncultured Chitinophagaceae bacterium
CTTTAAAATGTAAGCGTAAACGCAAATTTCGGGGAATGAACCCCAATAAACAGCATCATTTAATCCACAAAATTGTCAGTTAAATCAGACAATTATTTATTAAAACAGAGCGTTTACAAACTGTTGCAGGCACGAATAGGGCTGATGAGCTGCAAATATGGCATTATCCTTGTCTCTTAGGACCGTAATAATTACTTTTGCACCTCGTTTACCAATGATGAGAGGACTTACTTACATACTGATGTTATTTATTTTTTCAAGCTGTACAGGTTTGAAGAATGTATTTCAGTCTTCACCTGCACCTCAGTCTGCAGTTCAAAAAACCACTCCCTTTATTGAAGATATTGCAATAAAACCTGATGGCGTACCTGTAAAAACAAAAACAACAGGCACAAGTTCGCCGCAATTTGTAAATAAGCAGGTGGGCGGTTTTGGGTCACCACTTGAAATGTACAGCATCAATCAATTCAGGTATGCCATTCAGTTAGATGTACCGGTTGAACTGCTCTCTAATACATCTCTTTACAATTTAATTGAGGAATGGTGGCGCACACCTTATCGTTTAGGCGGTACTACTAAAAATGGAATTGATTGCAGTGCTTTTGTACAAACCTTAATGTTGGGTGCATTTGCTGTACAGTTGCCACGTACCGCAAGAGAACAACGAACTGCCAGTAATAAAATTGAAACCAATGAGCTGCAGGAAGGTGATTTGGTATTCTTTAATACAAGAGGTGGTGTATCGCATGTGGGTGTGTATTTGCACAATAATAAATTTGTTCATGCTTCTACCAGCGGTGGTGTTATGATTAGTGATTTGAATGATGATTACTGGCGGAGAAAATTTATTGGTGCAGGGCGAATTGTACAGTCCATCCTACCAAGACCATAATTACTATCTTTGCAAAGGCTTTTGAACAAAAGCCTTTTTTATTTATGTTGACGAAACGAATTATTCCCTGTTTAGATATAAAAGATGGCCGCACGGTGAAGGGTACCAATTTTGTTGACCTGCGTGATGCAGGCGATCCGGTAGAACTGGGTGCTTTGTATGCACAACAGGGAGCCGATGAATTAGTGTTTCTTGACATTACTGCAACGGTTGAAAAAAGAAAGACATTAAGTGAACTGGTCAAAAAAATTGCCCGTCATGTGAATATTCCATTTACGGTAGGTGGTGGTGTAAAAAGTATTGAAGACTTAGAGGTATTGCTTAACAGTGGCGCCGATAAAGTGAGCATAAATACAGCGGCTTTTCATAACCCGCAATTGATAAACGATATTGCTAAAGCAGCCGGCAGCCAATGTTGTGTAGTGGCGATAGATACAAAGAAAGAAGAAGATGGTGAATGGTATGTGTATTTGAACGGTGGCAGAACAAAGACGGATGTAAGATGTTTTGATTGGGCAAGGCAGGTAGTTGACTTAGGTGCAGGTGAAATATTGTTAACGAGTATGAACAATGATGGCACCAAGCAGGGGTTTGCATTGGACATCACCAAACTCTTAGCGGTTTCATTGCCTGTACCTGTAATTGCCAGCGGTGGTGCCGGTACCATGCAGCATTTTGCAGATGTATTTGAACTGGCTTTTGCCGATGCAGCGCTGGCAGCAAGTATTTTTCATTTTAAGGAGATTGAGATAGCAGCATTAAAGGAATATTTACGTCAACAAAATGTGGCGGTGAGAACTTAAATTTGTAAGATGTTTATCTGCGCTACGCTCCGTCTGACGGGAACATTAGTAAAGCGATGAATATTAGTGGTGCATTAAATTAAACACTACAAGTGACGAGACGCTTTCGGTCTCCGATGCAAAGTTGGAACCGAGACTGAAACGTCCCGGTTTGATGCCGAATGTAAACTTCGGTATGCGAGGCCACCACAGCTTAATAATATGACGAACGACGATCAAACAAAAAACATGAAACCTGAATTTTCGAAATATCATGATGGGTTATTGCCGGCTATAATCCAGGATTATAAAACCAATAAAGTGCTGATGCTTGGTTTTATGAATGAGGCCGCTTTTATACAAACAGAAATAAGCGGGAAAGTTACTTTTTACAGCAGAAGTAAACAGCGGTTGTGGACAAAAGGTGAAGAAAGCGGAAATCATTTACTGGTTAAGCAGGTGTTGCTGGATTGTGACCATGATACATTGCTGGTAAAAGCTGAACCGCAGGGCCCCACATGTCATACAGGTGCGGATACCTGCTGGAGTGAAAAGAATCATAGTGATGATTTTTTGTACTATTTACAGGATATTATTGATTTGAGGAGAAAAAGTTCTGATGAAACGTCGTATGTAAAACAATTATTTGGAAAAGGAATTAATAAAATTGCACAGAAAGTAGGAGAAGAAGCAACCGAAGTAATCATTGAAGCCAAGGATAGCAATGAAGAATTATTTTTAAATGAAGCAGCAGATTTACTGTTTCACTTTATGGTTTTATTAAGAGCAAAGGATGTTTCTTTACAGGATGTTACCTATGTTTTAAAACAACGTCATTCAAAATAATATGAGATTTATTTATTCCATTATCCTATTAGTTGTTGCATGGTCTTTACAGGCACAACAAGCTTATACCATTAAAGGTGTAATTAAAGGTTTGCCCGATGCAACTGAAGTAACATTACACTTTGATAATCCGCAAAGCGAACCTGTTTCCAGAACTGTAATTAAAAATGGCAAGTTTGAATTAAACGGCACTATTACGGAGCCGGCCATCTATGTATTAACATATAATGGCAGCAAACAAAACCTCGGCATCTTTCTGGAAGCAGGTCAACTTACAGTTACTGCGCATAAAGATTCATTAGTATATGCAAAAGTGAACGGTTCAAAACTGCATACAGCGTTTTCTGAATTCAGAAATGAGTTTGATCCGTTGTTTGTTCGATTACAGCAGTTGGGAAACTTCATGTCAAATCCTGCCAATGCACCTAAACAGGATTCATTGTACAGAATTGTTACTGAGGTAGTAAGCGAAATCAATACAAGAGCAGATGTGTATGTAGAGGAAAATAAAGAATCTGCCATTACTCCACTGCTGTTGTTGTTTATCTACAGTTTCTTTCAGCAACCTGATGCCTTGTATGAACGTTATGAACGATTGCTGGAACCTGCACGCAATTCCTATTTTGGTAAAGTAGCAGGAGGTATTGTAAAAGAAACACGTATTGGCGCTGTGGGTACTGATGCAGTGGATTTTAGCCAGGCTGATGTAAACGGCAATATGATATCGCTATCCTCTTTTAAAGGCAAATATGTGCTGGTTGATTTTTGGGCAAGCTGGTGTGGCCCCTGCAGGATAGAAAATCCCAATGTGGTTGCAGCATATAATAAATACAAGGATAAAAATTTTACTGTATTCGGTATTTCCTTTGATCAGGATAAACAACGCTGGTTGCAGGCCATTGCACAGGATGGATTAATATGGACGCATGTAAGTGATTTAAAAGGATGGAGTAATGAAGTGGGTAAGTTGTACCGCATCTCAGCCATACCACGTAACTTTTTAATTGATCCAAACGGAAAAATTATTGCCAAAGATTTGCGTGGTGAAGAACTCAATGCAAAACTTGCTGAACTGATAAAATAAATTCGAATGAAAAAATGTTTAATGCTCATATCGGTATTGTTTGCTGTATTGGTAAACGCACAGGAAAAGCCGTTTGTACTCAATGGATCTTTACCTGTTTCAGCCAAAAAGTATAAAGTATTATTAAGTTGGAATAATGGTGCTACTGCAGAAGAAACGAATGTAGTAAATGGGAAATTTGTAATCAAAGGGTCCGTTGACGAACCCAAATCGGCCACTCTGCTGTTACAGGAAGCAAACCCTCCTGCCAATAAAAAATTTGACCGTACGGAATACCTGCGTAACAATCTCACATTGTTTCTTGATGGCGGTACCATTTCAGTAACAACAAAAACATTTTTAAGCGAATCAGTTGTAAAAGGCTCGCCGATAGTAAATGATTTTTATGCTTATACACAGCAGGTAAAAGATATAACTGCTTTGGATAATCAGTTAGGAATGGCTTACTACAACTATGCACAGGCTAAAAATGCGCAGGTAACCGATAAACTCATGGAGATGTATAAAACACTCTCTGCCATTTACTACGATGTGCAATTGAATTTCATAAAGAAGAATCCGGCATCGCCTGTATCCTTATATTTTGTACAGCAAACATTGGGATTGGATATGGACGCAGCAAAAGCAGGACCCATGTTTCAATTGCTGTCATCTGAATTACAAAATGGAACCGCAGGCAAAGAGCTTTCTGTAATGATTGAAGTAGGCAGAAAAAGTATGATAGGCGCAACGGCTGCAGATTTTTCACAACCATCACCTGATGGTAAATCTGTTTCATTGTCTTCTTTCAGAGGTAAATATGTGTTGGTTGATTTTTGGGCGAGCTGGTGCGGGCCCTGCCGTGCAGAAAGCCCCAATCTTGTAAAAGCTTATGAAAAGTATAAGCCTAAAAATTTTGAAATCCTCAGTGTGAGCATGGATGATAACAAAGAAAAATGGCTCAAAGCAATTAAAGATGATGGCTACACATGGGCACAGGCAGGCGATTTAAAAGGATGGGAAAATACTGCTGCCTCAATTTTCGGTGTATCGGGTATTCCTTTTAATTTTTTAGTGGACCCCAACGGTGTTATTGTTGCAAGAAACTTAAGAGGTGAAGAATTGGAGAAAAAATTAAATGAGTTGCTGAAGTAATTATTTCAATACCCCATACAAACTGCCACCTTTATCAAACAAACGGTCAATCTTTTTTTCAACTGCCGGGTCTTTCTCCACCGGTGGTGCATGATGTGGTTTTAAGCGTGCATCAAATACTACCGGTCCATGACAGCCCCAGTGCTTGTACTCCATAAACGAGTTGATGCCATATACATCATGGCTGGGATTTACTCTGGTATAGCTCACCCATAAATAATTACGGAGATTGTCAGCGGTGAAAGAAGCGTCATCGCAAATGATGATTTGTGCAACAGAAGTTAATGGATAATTGGTAGTTGATAGTTGATAATTCAATTGTTCCATTTCTTTTGCAGCACTTTCATAGTTTGTAAACTTCTTCGTTTGCAATGCAATCACACCCGGCATACATAATTGTGCATTTTCAAAGCCATTCAACTCTTTTAAAGCCTGCGGTATTTCACTGCACAATTCTCTTTTTACATCACCATATGCTGCCAACACTAATTTACTTCCACAATTGAGTCCCGTACCTGAGTAATCTAATGTATCAATCGTGGTGTTTGTATGAAAATGTAAATCTCTGCTTAAATCAATCCGTTCAAAAATATATTTCAAAAACTCCTGTACATTATGCGTGTGGAGGAGATTCTTATCATCAGCCGTGATGAATAAAAACTTTGCCAGACTTAATTGTCCTGTTCCTAAAATATGATTGGCTATCGTTAATAATTCAGCCGGTTGTTTGGCGGGCATAAACGGCGTATAACGTTCACTGCCAATGGCCAGTAACAACGGATGAACACCTGCCGCATCTACTGCATGCACTTCTTTAACACCGGGAATTTCCTGTGGAATAGCATCGCCTGTAATTTCATGAATTAATTCGCCAAAACTTGTATCCTCCTGCGGCGGACGACCCACTACTGTAAACGGCCATATAGCATTTTTCTTTGCATACACTTTATTCACTTTCATTAGTGGAAACGAATGTGTTAAACTGTAATAGCCAAGATGGTCGCCAAAAGGACCTTCAGGTTTGTTTTGATGTGGTTGCACTTCACCTGTAATTACAAAATCAGCATCATTGCTCAAGGCATTGCCGAGTGCATCGTAACTGTATCTGAATCTTCTGCCACCCAGTACACCTGCAAATGTCATTTCACTAATGCCTTCAGGCAAGGGCATCACGGCACTTAATGTGTGTGATGGCGGCCCGCCCACAAAACAACTAACTTTTAGTGTTTGTCCTTTTGCATTGGCTTTTGTTTGATGCACGCCAATACCACGATGCAATTGATAATGCAAACCAATTTCTTTATTCAACTCATAATAATTACCCGTGAGCTGAATGCGGTACATGCCCAGATTGGATTTCATGATGCCGGGCTGTTCAATATCCTCTGTATAAACCTGCGGCAGGGTAACAAATGCACCACCATCCATAGGCCAGTGCTGAATCAATGGTAAATCAGATATTTTTATTTCATCAAATGAATGCGAAGATGCCTTTTTAGGCAATGCTTTTAAAGCAGCTATTCCTGTATTGAAATTTTGAAACGGATGTTTGATGGCTTTGATGGGGTCGCCCTTCAGCTCAATTAATTTTTGAACCAACGCAAAGGTATCACGAAACATAAACTTGCTTCGTTCCAGTGTGCCAAAGATATTAGAGGCAGCTCTGAATTTTGTTCCTTTTACATTTTCAAATAACAGTGCCGGACCTTTTGCTTCATACACACGCAGATGAATGGCTGCCATTTCTAAGTGGGGGTCTACTTCTTCTTTAATACGAATGAGATGACCGTTCTTTTCTAAATCCAGTAAACAAGCTTCTAAGGAACTATATGCCATAATTGTAAAAGATGTGTGCAAGGTACAAAACAATCAGCGCCTTTGCATGTTGTATGATGCGTAAACAAATAACTTCGCATTTTAGATTCAACAAAAATGGTGCAGGCATATAATTTTTTAGCAGCGTGGCAATTATTTCCGGAAAAATGCAATTATGAGCAGGGACAAACCCCCAAGAGCGGTAACTGTAAAATAGAGTCAGTAAAAAACGGAACCAAACTCAGCATGAGTGTAAACTGGGTTACACATCTCAATGAAGCATTCTATTCTTCTTATGAATTTATACCCGATGGTGAATTACATGAGTTTGAAAATAAAGAAGTGGCACATCAGCTGAGAGCAGCTATCATCAATACTTCTGTAATGGAGATTGAGTTTTATACCTATGGTCAAAGTAAACTCAAAGCTGTTCATGAAATTATGCCAAATGGCTATTTGAAAATTACACAGGAAGGCATTTCGCAGGAAGGCAAGCGATTTCAGAATACAGAAATTTATCACAAGCAGATGAGCGTATTGCCTTATGCTTCCAGCATAGGCGGTGTTGTTATCAAGCCTACCAAAGAAGGTGTTATCCGTCATCAGGCATTGCAGGCCATGGAAGAGCAAACAAATATGCAACTCGACCAGATTAAAGAACAAATAGAATTGCTGGCAAGGCAAGCGCAGGAAATTGTAAAGCGCAAAGAACTTTCTTTGATGATTTATGATGCAAAGCTTAATTTTCGCCCTATAATCGGTCATACATATCATTTGTATCAAAAAAATGATGATACTTATATCCTGTCAATGGTGAGTCCGCAAGAGTGGGGTGATAGTGCTCCATTTAAACAATTCATTGCTACAGCTAAACTGCTGGCCGATCATACATGGATGGAATTATAACTGAAAGTTTAACTATGAGCTTACGATATAAGATTCAAACAGCAAAGAGTAAAATAGCAGGAACCGGTGCTTATGCTTTGGAAAAAATTCCTGCCAGAAAAAAGCTGGGAAATATGACGGGTGAAATCATCAGCTTTCGTGAAGCAAGAAGAAGAGTGAAACAACAGCCCGGTGCGGCATTGCTCATGGTGGAGTTTGACAATGAGCCCATCGCTCTGGATGCAAGTGTAAACCGTAACGAGCTATCTTATATCAATCATTCCTGTGATGCCAATACGTACTTACGCAGAGCACATGGCAAAGTAGAATTTTACAGCAAACGTGCCATTAAAAAAGGCGAGGAGCTTACTGCTGATTATGGTGAAACACATCATGATGGAAAACTGCCCTGTAAATGTGGTGCGAAAAATTGCAGAGGGTTTATTTAGCTTCGTCAAAAGTCCTCGTCGGATGAAGGCATCATACTGCTTCCTTTTTTCTTCCAAATACTGCATATCCCAAAAACGCAAACAAAGGCATAATGATGAAAAACAGGGACCATGTGATTTTAGTGCCTTGTGTTAAATCTTTTCGGCGCCAAACAACAAATACAAGAAAAAGGATAC
>CAYPBV010000003.1:8752-77637 GCA_964409025.1 uncultured Chitinophagaceae bacterium
ACCTGAGAGCCAAAGACCTAAAGCTACATAGGTGAAAAGCATACTTAACGAAGGTGATAATAAACCCATAAAGAAAGTTATTTAAGCAAAAATAATGTTTTAGTTGACAGGAGTTTTAAATTTACAACATGACCAAGCTCTCCGTTAATATCAACAAATTTGCTACCCTGCGCAACAGCAGAGGAGGCAGCAGACCCGATGTGTTGCAAGCCGCCATAGATGCACAGCGTTTTGGTGCAGATGGTATAACGGTTCATCCAAGACCGGATGAACGCCACATACGTTATGATGATGTGCGGCAAATCAAACAAATCATTACCACAGAATTTAATATTGAAGGTAATTGCCGTGAGCAATCCTTTATTGATTTGGTGCTTGAAGTAAAACCCCACCAGGTAACACTCGTGCCCGATACAACTGGTCAACTCACCAGTGATCATGGATGGAATACCATCAAGTATAAAAATTACCTCACAGAAATGATTGCGGTGTTTAAAGCCGCAGGCATCCGTACTTCTATTTTTGTAGACCCAGAAGTGCGAATGATAGAAGGCGCTAAAGAAGTAGGTACGGATCGTATTGAACTGTATACCGAGCGTTATGCCAAACAATTCACTATAGACCCGAGAGAAGCCGTGCAATCATATTTAGTGGCTGCCACCCGTGCTCGTTCGTTTGATTTGGGTATTAATGCAGGGCATGATTTGGATTTGCAGAATCTTAATTATCTCATTAAAACCATACCGTGGATTGATGAAGTAAGCATTGGGCATGCATTGGTGTGTGATGCGTTGTATTTGGGTTATGAAAATGCAGTGCAATTGTATAAGAGGGCGTTGGTGGTGTAATTAAAAGTTAGAAATATTTAATGAAGTTCCGGTTTTATATATTTATCTCCTTATCATTTACAATCTTTTTGCTGTATTGAATCAGGTGATAAAAATGTAGCTGTTTCATCTGATGTCGTTGAAACCGTTTCTTATGATACAGTTTTATATTTTTTGAATAGCCAAAAAATTTTTAGGACAGATTGTAATACTTGTCATGTTACCAAAGTAAAACATCATGATTATCTTAAAGGTGTTGTACAAAGAGTAGGAGAAAACTATCTTATGCTTTATATCACTAAGCAGGACTCTTTAATCATGGCAAAAGATAAATATGCCGTTAATGTAAAAGAAGCGTTTAATAACCAAGGCAATAGTCATAATTTTAAATACACTGAAAAACAATTGAAAGAGTTAATTGAATATTTGAGGTAATAATCAAATCTGCAATCGTACATCTAAAATCTTCAATCATCACCCGCCTGTTTCACCCGTCCTCACTTTAATTTTCTTCTTTCCGCTGTTTTTCTTTTCGTAGTCCAGTACTTCTTTGGGCTTGGGTTTATCTTTCTTCTCTTCTTTTTTTTCAACAACAGCATCTGTTTTTTCATTGGGGTCTTTCTTAATTACTCCATTAGCAGTGCCGCTGCCATCATCCAGTTTTCCAAAAATGAAATTTTGTTTCTGCAGTACTTTACCTGTACCGGGTTCAAACACCTTCCAGATACCATGTGGTACCGTGCTTGATTCAAGTTTCACTTCAACAAGGAATACTTTTTTGGGATCATTGATGTCAAACACTTCCACTGTTTCTGTTGGTTTGTCGGGGTCTTGTGCCAGCCAGTTTTCCTCACGCAGCAGGTCGCCCATGGTATTAAAGATTTGCTGCTTTCCGTGTTTGTGGCCGTATTTGTAATTTTCAATCGCAATCAAATCGCCCTGCAGGGTATACACACGCCAGGGACCGGTTTTTCTTCCGTCTTTGTATTCGCCTTCCTCTTCGTAGCCCGGTTCGCCACGCAGTTCTTCCACTCTGTTTACCCAGCGGCCCTGTTTTTGTCCTTTGGTGTCTGTACAGTTAAGGGTATCACCTTTTGCACCAATGATAAATTCTTTACATTGAGCTGCGCCATTCATCCAAAAAAGAAAAGTGGCAGCAAAGCATATGGTGAGTATTCGTATGTTTGAATTCATATCATGAGAAATTTAAAACCAAAACGCATGCACAACATTAAAACGATGGGGGCTTTTAAAAATTGCCTGCTCAAAGTTATTGCAGTTCTTGCACTGAGTTTGTTTATTCACAACTCTTTTGCACAAATCAAGCCAAGTACAGCCGAGGAGCGGCAAAAAGGTCTGGCCGCTCGTAAGGAATTGGAAAAAAAATCATTGCTCAAAGATGCAAAGTTCCGCAACATCGGACCAAGCATCATGAGCGGCCGTGTAGTAGATATTGAAGCCAATCCTGAAGAACCAACAGAATTTTATGTGGCTTATGCCAGCGGAGGCTTGTGGCATACAAAAAATAACGGACAGTCGTTTACTCCCATTTTTGATAATGAAGATGTAATTACCATTGGTGATATTGCTGTAAAATGGTATGGCGCCAGAGTACTTTGGATAGGAAGTGGTGAGGTAAACAGCAGCCGCTCATCTTATGCAGGTAATGGCGTTTATAAAAGCAGTGACAATGGTAAAACATGGGAGTATTTGGGATTGCCGGAGAGTCATCATATCGGCAAAATTCAATTGCATCCTACTGATCCCAATACGGCATGGGTAGCAGCCTTGGGTCATTTGTACAGCCCCAACAAGGAACGTGGTGTGTTTAAAACAACGGATGGAGGTAAAACGTGGAAGCACACCTTGTTTGTTGATGAAAACACCGGTGCTGTGGAAATGGATATCAATCCAAACAACCCGATGGAACTCTATGCAGCCGTTTGGTATAAAACCCGTCGTGCGTGGAAGTTTGAAGAAAGCGGACCTTCTACCGGTATTTATAAAAGTACAGATGGTGGTAACACATGGAATTTGGTAACAGGTGCAGGCAGTGGCTTTGCTGAAGGAAAGAAACTGGGCCGCATTGGTTTATGTGTGTTTCCTCAAAATCCCAATATTGTATATGCCATCATTGATAACAATGAACCAAGAGTTGATACATCCCGCCGCACGCCTGTCGATACAAGCATTCAACTCAAGAATTTTAAAACGATGAGTAAGGAAACCTTTCTGGCGCTGGATGATAAGAAGCTGGACTCTTTCATGCGTCGTCAGCGTTTTCCTGCAAAATATACCGCAGCCTCAGTGAAAGAAATGGTGAAGACCGATAAAATTCAACCCGTGGCTCTTTGGGATTTCTTTGATGCAGGCGATGATGGTTTCAGTAACAGCGGTATCAAAGGTTGTGAAGTGTACCGCAGTGATGATGCCGGTAAAACATGGAAGAAAACACATGAGAAATTCATATCCACGTTCAACACATATGGCTACTACTTTGCAAAAATTTATACATCGCATACCAATCCGGATAAAGTATTCATTCTTGGCTTTAATGCCATGTTGAGTACAGACGGTGGAAAGAACTTTAAAAGCATTGATAAAGGAAATGTACATGCTGATCATCATGCGTTGTGGGTGAATCCTAAAAAAGATAATCACATCATAAATGGTAATGATGGCGGCACTAATATTTCTTATGATGATGGCGAAAACTGGTTTAAAGCCAATGCGCCTGCCGTAGGTCAATACTATGCTATTACAGTTGATAATGCAAAGCCTTATAATGTCTATGGAGGTTTACAGGATAATGGGAGCTGGTGGGGACCATCCAACAATCGTGAAAGCATTGACTGGATTGATAATGGCGAATATGCATTTAAACCCATGAATGGTGGTGATGGTATGCAGGCCCAGGTGGATACACGTGATAATGCCACTGTGTACAGCGGCAGTCAGTTTGGTTTTTATCAACGTATGGACAGAACAAAGGGACAAAATCAACAACGAGTTACAGTTCGACCTAATCATGAACTGGGTGAAAAACCGTTACGTTTCAACTGGCAAACACCCATCCTGCTTTCCAAACACAACCAGGATATTTTTTACTACGGCAGTAATCGCTTTGCACGAAGTATGAACAAGGGCGAAGGCATGCAAAACCTCAGCAGTGATTTAACAGGTGGTCGCAAGGAAGGTAATGTACCTTTTGGAACATTAACCACCATGAGTGAATCACCACTTCGTTTTGGTTTGATTTATACAGGAAGTGATGATGGATTTATTAATGTAAGTAAAGATGGCGGTTATAGCTGGACGGCTCTTCATCCCAAACTGCCCAAACAGTTACAGGGTTTGTATGTGAGCAGAGTAGTGGCCTCCAAATACAAAGAAAGCAGAGTGTATGTAACATTGAACGGTTATCGCAATGATCATTTTAATGCTTATGTATTTGTAAGTGATGATTTTGGTACAACGTGGAAACAACTTTGTCTGGATTTACCTGCAGAACCAGTGAATGTAATTCGTGAAGATCCCAAAGCTGAAAATGTATTGTATATCGGTACAGATAATGGCTTGTATGTTTCATTGGATGGTGGGGTAAGCAGCATCGCCTGGAATGCAGGTTTGCCCAGAGTACCTGTTCATGATATTGCTATACAGGAACGTGATAATGAAATTGTACTTGGTACACACGGCAGAAGTATTTACATCGCCTCTTTAAATGAAGTGCAGCGACTGGCAACAGATAAAGAATATCTGGAAAAGAAGAAAGGAGCGGTAAAGTAATCGATACGAAGTATAAAAAATCCGAACATTTGAATTATGTTCGGATTTTTTATTGATTCAAGAGGTTGGGCTTATTTCTTCAATACTATTTTCACTACTCCATTTCTCCCTTTTTCTCCAAATTCAGCAATGGCTTGCTCTGCTTTTAATACACTTACACTTTCAATACTTGCGGGTTCAATATTTTTGATTTCATCTTTTGTGCGTTCTTTCCCATCAACTATGTAAAGTGGCTCAGCTGTAGTTGTAGTGGGTTTTGGCCTGGGATCTGTAATGGTGCCGGTGATTATTGTAGTGGGTTCTTTTTTCTTTGTCTTGATAAGGATAACACCGTTTTTTCCTTCATCACCATAAATCGTAGTAGCAGCTAGATCTTTTAAAATACTGATTGATTCAATGGTATTAGGTTCAATAGAATTTAAGCTAAACATTCCTTTTGTTTGCTTAACACCATCAACGATGATTAATGCATCAGTATACTGGCTGGTAAAATTATCTGATGGTGCCTGTCCTTGAGTTGTTTTAAAAGTGATACTACCAGCTGTAGCATAGGGATTACCCGGCCCGTTTTTACTTGCATTCGTTGTGGATGGTACCGATGTTGCTTTAGGGGTAGCCGGAGGTATTTTGCCATATTTCTTTTCGTACACCGCCTTGGCAGCATCCCAGTCAGTGAGTTTTACAGCTTCAAGAATTTTTTTATTCTTGTCCTTTACAATCACCACGCATTCTCCCTCGTCATCTGCAACAGTAAGGTAATACCCTTGAGCGTTGAGCACTGCTTCCTGTTTAGGCACATATACCGTTACACCGGGTGGTGATGGCGGAGTAGGTGGTGATACTGCTGACGGAGTTGAAGGTGGTGGAGGTGGTGCTGGCGGTTCAGCTATGGGACCATACTTCTGCTCCATACGTATTTGGTCCTCTTCATTATTTAAGTCATACACTTCTTTTGTGCCGTTTTTCAATGTAACAGTAGCTGTTCTTTTCCCGTTTTTATTTACGACTTCTACTTGCTTTACATTTTTAGGCAGTTGTACCTCACCATTGGGTGCAGTTGCAGGTTTTGTATTTATAATTACTCTGCCATCTGTTGCTGGCGGCATCGTATCATGAAGCAAAGCTTCATTAAATGTTTGCATCAACTCCTTACGTTCAGTAAAAGCCATGAGCAGCAGCGCCACGATGGGTACCGGCAGCAGGAATTTTATTGCATGATAAGGATGTGTTTGTTTTTTGTTCATCATAATAATTCTGTTTTTCAGTTTTAAAAAATGAAAGTGATTCGCTGCAGCTATATTGTTTTGTAATCCGGATACTTTGAGCAGATTGTACTGGTAATGCCGGGCATCTATACCGGTAGCCAATACAAGTTTATCTGTGAGGAACTCAAGGTTTTGCTTGAGTTCATTTTTCATGAGCCATGCAAAAGGGTTGAACCAAAATACAATCGTGAGCAGTTCGCCCAGTAAAATATCAATGGTATGTTTTTGCTGAATGTGAAATTGTTCATGCTGTATAATCTCCGCCAGTTCTGCCTCGCTGTGCAGCTGCGGATTTACATATATTTCATTGAAGAACGAAAAGGGATTGATGTGTTCCTTTAATTCCACAATACGCAATGATTGATGGGAGATGATGGTTTTATTTCTTCTCAATTTCATCAAAGCTGCCATTTGCATCAGCAACCGAATACACATCACCAGCATACCGGCATAGAGTAAACTGTTAATGAATGTTTGTGCAGGATTGTTTGTTGATTGATACGTGGTAAAACTTAAATCAGGCAGGTATTGAATGACTGCCGGCTGTACAGCAGTTGAAGAAAAGAAGATAGAAAAATCAATCAAAGGAAATAAAAAACTTACTGTTATAGCCACGATGAAATACCATCTGCTCCATGTAAAAAAAGTATCCCGGCGCAGTAATAATTTATAGCATAGAAGCAAAATGGCTGTTACTAAGGAACCCTGTATGAAATAGGAGAATAACGGCATCATAAAACAGTTTTACTTTTTCTCAATCAGATTAATGATTTCTTTCAGTTCTTCGGCAGAAATTTTTTTCTCTTTGGCAAAAAATGCAACCAACTCTTTATAGGAGTTTTCAAAATAGTCTTTCACTACACCATTCATAAACTTCTTCTTATAATCAGTTTCCTTTACAATAGGGTTGTATAAAAACATATTACCAGCCTGCGTGCTTTCCACATATCCTTTCTTTTCCAGATTTTTTACTGTGCTTGCAAGTGTGGTATACGGGGGCTTGGGCTCAGGCATCATTTCTAAAAAACTCTTCACATTTCCACCGCCGGTTTTCCAAATAGCCAACATAGCTTCTTCTTCCTGTATGGTTAATTTATTCATCTACGAATTTTTCGTAAATCTACGAGAATTTCGTAAATCCCGGGATTTTTTTTCAAAAAAAATTGTTAACAGATCTTTTTAAAGCCTGCAACGCTTTATTCAAATAACACTTCTACCTTTCATCGAAAATCAACGCAGCTACTCCTTAAAGTCAATAATTTTAAATTTACACATTCACTAAACAATGATTTATTATGAAAAAGTTTTTGGGTTTATTACCGTTATTCATTGCATTCATTAATCTTACAGCTTGCGCACAGCAGGATAAAAGTAAACGTCCATCGCCACCAATGAGCAGTTCGTTTAAAGTGGGTAGTGCTGCCATTAAAATCAGCTATGGTGCTCCATCAGTAAAAGGTCGTGAAATATGGGGCAAACTGGTACCTTATGGTGAGGTGTGGCGCACAGGTGCTAATGAAGCTACAACCTTTGAAACGGATGCTGATATTAAAGTTGAAGGACAAACATTGCCAAAAGGCAAGTACGGTTTGTTTACTATTCCCGGCAAAGATGAGTGGACTATTATCTTCAATAAAAAAGCTGAGCAATGGGGTTCTTATGATTACAAACAGGGTGATGATGTATTGCGTGTTAAAGTACGTCCTGGATTGGCGTCAGCCTTTCAGGAACAATTAAAAATTGAAGGACATGTAGACGGAACCGTTTCTATTGTTTGGGAAAAAATTGAAGTAATATTCAGTATCACACAATAAATACATTTTATTGAAGAGCCCGCTCATAAAAAAGCGGGCTTTTTTATTGCACACAGCTTATCCACAGTTGAAGAATTGCCAAAAGCTGACGAAAGGAATTAAGTAGTTTCGTTTGTATGAGAGATGTGAAAACGATGCTATTGATTCTTGTATCAGCGTGCCTGCTGGGCACATGGGTATTTCATATATATGACAAAAGCAGGTATGCTGTTGTTACAAAATTGAAACCGGATATCACAAAGAATGAATTACAGGAGAACGATTCCATCCAGATATTGTACAAAGGCATGGCAGCTCAGCTTGAAACAGTAATTATAGGTAAGGATTCCATCAACAAAGAGTTACATCAAAAAGCATCAGAAATTGATACGCTTCGTATTGAAATAAACCGGATGCTCAATGAAACCAATCTTACCAGGGAAGACCTGCGTAAGGCCTTAACCAAAATTCAGGAATTACAACTCAAGATTAATCAATACAACAGCAGTGCAGGTGTTGTAAATGCCAATCCTCAAACTACTCAAAGCACAGTTATAGCTACACCCAAAACACAAAGCAATCTTGCTGCAACAGAACCTTCGTTTGTTGCAACTGACATTTCAATACAGGCAATGAAAAGCGCCGCCGGTGATAATGATGCCAGCTTTGCCATTTCCTTTCAAATTAAGAACTCAAACGCTGTTGCGGGCAGCACCGGCATCTATGTAGTAGTTCGTGACCCGCAGGGTAATACAGTGCAGGATGATGAGTGGATTGCAGGCGTGTTTATTTCAAAAACTGAAGGAACTAAAAAATATTCACGCCGCCTCAACTGGGAATTTAATAAGAACGATAGCCGGAAAATGACCACGACAGTTCCTGTAAAGGCATTTGTTGATGGCACCTATCAATTACAGTTGTATTGTAATGGAATTCGATTGGGCAAAGCTGATGTAACGTTGAATTGATTATTGCTGTTCACATTTATTCATGAGTTGTTCACATTTAGCCGGCTTTTAGCATTACTGAATTGCTTGCCGTTTGTGAATTGGTATTTTTACAGATGATTGATAATCTTAAATGTATGATGCACAAGAATTACCGTTTTTTCAATCTCATCATTGCTTTTTTAAGTGTTACGATTGTTGCTTCGGCTCAAACATCGTTTAAAACAAAGTTCAGCAAAAGCAATATTTATGTTGGAATTGAAGTGGGCAGTAAAGGTGTAAAAATGAGTGTGGTGGAAATCAGTAAATCGCCACAAACTACGGGCAACTTTAATATCTTAAAGGATTCTACCTATAACACGGATTTCATTTCGTTTACACAAACTTCATTTGACAATACGCTTAACAGTCTTACCTCATTTTATAATCTGGCCAATACTGATTATAAAGTTCCTGCTAAGCGAATATTTACAGTAATCAGCAGTGGTGTTAAAATGCAGGCAGAAAAAGATGGCAAGCAGGAATGGATTGCCAATTTAATTTCTTCTTTTCAAACAAATATAAAAGACCCGGGCAGAAAAGTAGAAGTAGTAGATGTACTGCAGGAAGCCCGTTTGTCGCATCTCGGCATTGTACCCAACGCCCGACGTTACAATACTTTTATTATAGATATTGGAAGTGGTAATGCAAAGGGGGGGTATTTTCCGCATGGCAATACAACAGAATTTAAACTGTTTCAGGTAAACTTCGGAACAAGAAGTACATTTCAGGCCGCTGAAAAAAATTTAACTGACGATCCTTCTTTAGCAAACTACAAACGTCAGCTCAACCGTGTACTGGAAGGTGTGGAAAACGGTGAAATCATTTATGCAGTAAACGTAAGCGGTGCTTATGCCCTAAGCGATAACATTGTGTGTAGTGGCGGTATTGCCTGGAGTGTGGCCACTTTAATTTATCCTGAATTGGTAAATAATTCAGTTGTACCGGTAACGTATGAAGAAGTTGAAAAATTTGCTAATACCCTCTACACTAATTTCAAAGCGGTAACACCTGATGAACTGTTAAAACGAATAACGGATCCCTCACTTGATAAAGAAACTATTTTTAAAGAAATGAAACGTGTGCATGGTGTGTTTGATCAAAAGCAGCTAATGGCCGGCACCGGTTTACTTCTGAAAATCATGCGACAGTTTAAAAGTGTTTATGAAACCAAGCAATTCTTTATGGTAAAAACCGGACAGGTGGGATGGATAAGTGCTTATGTAGATGAAGTGGTGGAATAATTTATTCGTGATATGAAAGACCTGATGACAATGGGTTGGCCCCGGCTATGGCACGGGGTTTTTTTATGTTCTCTGCAAATGTCAATCTAATGTCATAAAAACGTTAAGGCCCTGCTATCTGGCATTAAATTTGAAAATTTGCATTCTAAAAAAAACGACTATGAAACAAAAATTGATTTTACTAATTCTTTTCTCCGGCATTTATTTCAACAACTTTGCACAGGAGTCATCCATATTTTTAAAGGGCGGTTTTAATGTAGCCAATGTTTCTGTAAAGGATGATGGTTCTATTGATGAAGCCAATGCTTTGCCAAGCTTTCATATTGGCTTGCAGGGTGATGTTACTGTCATTAAAAATTTATTATCTATTCAACCGGGATTGTTCTTTACCGGTAAAGGCACTAAATCACAATCAGGCAGTACCTCCAGTGCAAATTATTACAGAGCAACTTCTAATCCGTTTTATATTGAACTGCCTGTAAATGTTGTAGCCAAGCTTCCGCTGGGCGATAAACAATCAAAGTTTTTTGTGGGTGCCGGACCATATGTAGCCATGGGAATTGCAGGTAAAAATAAAGCTGATGGCCGCTTTCTGGGTGTTGCATTTTCCAGTGAAAACAATATTAAATTTTCAAACGACAATCCTGCTACATCAGGTGAAGAAGGAGCGGGGTTTAACATCATGCGCAGGTTTGATTATGGTTTAAACGGGACTATTGGATTTGAAGGAAAGGCTGCATTATTTTCAGTGAACTATGGTTTGGGTTTGGCCAAATTACAATCCGGTACAAACAGTAATGCAGATAATAATAACAAACACCGTGTGCTTAGTTTTACAATCGGCTTCAGATTGTAAAACACGATTGCAAATAATAAAGGCGCATCATTCACGATGCGCCTTTTTATTGTCTACTTGCCAAACTTCTTCTTTAATGCCGCCAGTGCATCATTTACACTTAAGCTGCTGAGATCTTCTTCTTTCTTTTTAAAATTATCTGGCCTATTGGTTCTTGTACCACGTGCCGGCGCTTCCATCGTTTGTTTTATGGAAAGAGCAATACGCTTGCGTGGCAAATCTACTTCCAGCACTTTTACCTGCACTTTATCATTGAGTTTTAATTTTTCTGCAGGGTCTGTGATGTACTCATGCGATATTTCTGAAACATGCACTAACCCATCCTGCTTTACACCAATATCAACAAATGCACCAAAGCGGGTGAGGTTGGTAACAATGCCGGGCACCACCATTCCTGTTGTTACTTCTTCAATGCTGTAAATATTAGCGTATTCAAAGCTTTGTATTTCACTGCGTGGGTCAAGACCCGGCTTGAGTAATTCTTTTAAAATATCATTGATGGTTAATTCCCCAAATTGATCGGTAACATATTTTTTTGCATTGATTTGTTTGATGAGTGTTTCATTGCCGATGAGTTCCTGCACTTGTACATTAAGGTCAGCAGCCATTTGCTCAACAATGGTATAAGCTTCAGGATGCACAGCACTTTTATCCAGGGCATTCTCACCATCCGTAATGCGTAAGAAACCGGCACATTGTTCAAATGCTTTATCGCCGAGCCTTGCTACTTTCAATAATTGTTTACGATTGCTGAAACGACCCATATCATTTCGGTGCTTCACAATATTTTCAGCAATGCTGCTGTTGATACCGCTCACATAGCTGAGCAAATGTTTACTGGCGGTATTCAAATTCACACCCACCTGGTTTACACAACTCACTACTGTTTGATCCAACCGTTCTTTCAATCGCATCTGATTTACATCATGCTGGTATTGACCAACGCCAATGCTCTTGGGATCAATCTTCACCAATTCAGCCAATGGATCCATTAATCTTCGTCCGATGCTTACTGCACCACGAACTGTTACATCTTTATCGGGAAACTCTTCACGTGCCACTTCGCTGGCGCTGTACACAGAGGCGCCATCTTCATTCACTAAAAAGACAGGTAATCCAAGATTGAGCTTTTTAATAAACTGTTCCGTTTCTCTGCCTGCAGTACCATCGCCGATTGCAATAGTTTGAATTTGAAATGCAGCAACCAGATGACGAATGGTTTGCTCAGCGCTGAAGGCTTTGCCCGCTTCATGTACATAAATTAAATCCGTTGTTTGCAATTCACCTTTTTCATCCAGACAAACTATTTTACAACCGGTACGATAACCGGGGTCAATTGCCAGAATTCGTTTACCACCAAGCGGACTGCTCAATAACAACTGACGCAAATTTTCTGCAAACACATTAATTGCTTCTTCATCTGCTTTTTGTTTGAGCTGTGAGCGAAACTCAGTTTCCAAACTTGGTTGCAGTAATCTTTTGTAGGCGTCTTTAATCGCTTTTTTAACTTGTGTTGACGCCTCACTCATACCTTTTACAAGATCTGCTTCTATCAGTTCCAATGCCTGATCTTCTGCAGGTTCAATACTCATCTTTAAAATACCTTCCGTAAACCCACGAAGTATTGCCAGTGTTCTGTGTGATGGAATTTTGTGTACAGGTTCACTAAAGTCAAAATAATCTTTATACTTGGCACCTTCTGCTTCTTTATCTTTCATCACACTGCTTCTTACAACTGCAGTATCTTCAAAATATTTACGGAGTTTTGCACGAAGATTGGCATCTTCATTCACCTGCTCTGCAATAATATCACGGGCGCCCTGCAATGCTTCTTCTGCTGATTTTACTTTTTCATTGATGAATGGTTCAGCTGCAGTAGTTACATTAATATCTTTTTGTTCTAATAATAAAATGGCTAAAGGTTCCAGGCCATTTTCTTTGGCTGCTTGTGCTTTTGTTTTACGTTTTGGTTTGTAAGGCAGATAAATATCTTCCAGTTCATTGAGTGTAAGAGCAGTATCCAACTTTTGTTGTAATGCCTCTGTCATCTTTCCCTGTTCAGTAATTGTTTTTTCAATAAAGGTTTTACGCTCTGTAAACTCTTTCAGAAATTTATGTTCATCCTGTATTTGCTGAATTTGTACTTCATCAAGATTTCCTGTTTTGTCTTTACGATAGCGTGCAATAAACGGAATGGTAGCACCTTCTTCCTGCAAGGTTAACACCGCTTCTACCTGTGTTGTACGCAGGCTCAGTTTACCTGCAATTAGTGAAATGAATGGATTCATGTTCTTCGTTCTCTTTTATGAGGGTTGCGAATTTAGCCGTGCGGGAGAGAACAAAAAAATTAAAAATTATGCTGAAAAGTATGTAAAGAATCAGGCGTGATTTTTTCCCGCTTCAGATTGCAGGAGAATTTGCTGTTCTTTACTTAGTTCAGTTTCAATTGCTTCCTGCAAGATGTTAATATTGGAGGTAATCCAGTTGGGCAGTTGGGGTTCCAGTACATCCCAATCGCTGCCGTTTTGTTTCAGTTGAAAGATAATGCGGTTACCAAGTTCATCTACAACATCCATATTAAAAAAACCATCCATTAACCCGGTGAGACGTGTGAAATTAAATTCACGGAGGCGGCCATCCGCCTTAATCAAACGGGTAAACTGCAGGTTACGTTTTACTTCAAAGTTCATGATCAATCAGATTTAAAAGAAACAAACTAAAAACAAGTACCGTGCAAAACTTGATTTTTGTGGAAAACTTTTAAGTTTTAATAAGGTATAAATGAAAGGCTAATAGATTGCAACAGGAAAGGATATGTTAATTTCTGTTCATCCAGCCATGCAAAAACGGATTTGTAGATGCCGGGGCAGGAAGTTTATTTTATGAGTCGTACTTCCTTAATCATATCAAGTCCCGGAAATTTTTTGTTCATCCAGGCATTGCCTTTGAAGTAAATGGTATCTGCACTTTTCATGGTATCGTTTCCATAATCACTAAAAAAACTTTTTGCTGCATCCATACCTTGGGTGATAATAGCAAAAGGAACAAATCCTTTTACGCCTGCTACGGTCATGGTATCATAAGTGAGATTATCACGCAGGTTAATAAAGATGGAAGTTTTTCTTGTATTGGGTGCGCCTCTTGAAAAGCAAAGGGTGCCTGCGGTATTGCTGCCCACTACAGGTTCATCTTTCAGGTTTTTGCCCTGCCAGAAAATATTTTTTTGTTTGTCTTCACTTACTCCAAACTGCACTAGGTAATCTTTTACCACACGAAAGATGATGGTGTTGTTATAATAACCGCTTTTTACTAATTGATAAAAACGATCGGCTCCCAACGGAGACCATTGCCGGTAAACTTCTACAGTGAAATTACCTTTGGTGGTGATAAATTCAGTTCTCAGTGTATCTGGGCACTTAAGCTTTAAAAGATTCGCATCTGTTTTCACAAGCTGGGCCGAAGAAAGCTTTGCTGTAATCATACAAATTACAACTGGTATAATACTCCATTTCATACACGTTTAATTTTACCTGTTCCCAAAAGCAATAACGCAACTGCCAGAAATGCAAGAGTTACAAAACCTGCATTGAGTAATGCTTTGCTGTAACCAAGTTGGTCAACATTAATAAAAAAGTAAGGATAAAAATTACTAAAAGCACCACGCAGAAGAGCGTACGTTAAATACAAAAACGGATAAATAAGCCATGTAACTGTTTGTTGCCACTTTATGTCTTTTGCATGCACATATGCAAACCAATAAAACAGAGTAAGCAATGGGGTGATGGTATGTAATCCGTTATCTGCAATCAGTTGCAGACCTTGTGGGTTCCATTGTGAACGAAGAACGATATTGTATACAAGTCCAACGATAAGTATATATAGTGTAACAGCTGTTAAAACTGTATTGCGGGAAAAGAAAGAATTCCACCTGCTATCTGGTAATAGTAAAGATGTAAAACTAACGGCCACCAACAGATTGGTAAGGATAGTAAAGTAGCTGAAATAACGGATGATAGCTTCTGCAACAGATGTGCTGCGGTTCTCAATCTGAAGGTAGAACTGAAGCAGTAACATGAGCCAGGTGATGATTGTAATAGTGAATTGCAAAAACCGCTGATTGCATAAAGATGTCATCGGATTTTTTTTACTTAAAGATATTGGAATCTTTTTACAAAAAACCCCGACACTGGGGTCGGGGTTTGTAATGATATCTGAAAAAATTAATAACGATAATGTTCAGCTTTGAACGGACCGTTCTGCGGAATGCCGAGATACTCAGCCTGAGCAGTTGTTAACTCATCCAGTTCTACACCAATTTTTGCTAAATGCAAACGGGCAACTTTTTCATCCAGATGTTTTGGTAACACGTACACATTGTTATCATAGTTACTGTGGTTGAGCCACAATTCTATTTGAGCCAATGTTTGATTGGTAAATGAGTTACTCATTACAAAAGATGGGTGACCTGTAGCGCAACCAAGATTCACCAAACGACCTTCAGCCAGAAGGATGATGTCCTTACCATCTACATTATAAATATCTACCTGTGGTTTGATGGTATCTTTTGTGTGACCATAGTTTGTATTTAACCAGGCTACATCAATCTCAATATCAAAGTGGCCGATATTGCATACAATCACTTTGTCTTTCATTGATTTAAAATGTTCGCCGGTGATCAAATCACGGCAACCTGAAGCAGTAACAACAATGTCAGCTTCTTTTACTGCATCTTTCATCTTCTTCACTTCAAAACCATCCATTGCGGCCTGTAATGCACAGATAGGATCGATTTCCGTAACAATTACACGGCAACCGGCACCGGCAAGTGAAGCAGCGCTTCCTTTACCTACATCACCATAGCCACCCACTACTGCAATTTTACCGGCAAGCATTACATCAGTAGCACGACGGATTGAATCAACCAATGATTCTTTACAACCGTACTTGTTATCAAACTTAGATTTTGTAACACTGTCGTTTACGTTGATAGCAGGCATAGGTAATGTACCTTTTGCCACTCTTTCGTACAAACGGTGTACACCTGTAGTTGTTTCTTCACTGATACCTTTGATGCCGCTGATAAGCTCAGTATAATTATCAAGTACCATGTTTGTTAAATCACCACCATCATCCAGAATCATATTTAACGGACGGTCAGGCGAACCAAAGAACAATGTTTGTTCAATACACCAATCAGCTTCTTCCTGTGTTTGTCCTTTCCATGCATACACACCAATACCTGCAGCAGCAATAGCAGCAGCAGCATGATCCTGTGTAGAAAAGATGTTACAAGAGCTCCATTTAACCTCTGCTCCCAGCGCAACCAATGTTTCAATTAACACTGCAGTTTGAATGGTCATGTGCAAACAGCCGGCAACACGTGCACCTTTTAACGGTTGTTGAGCGCCGTACTCAGCACGGATAGCCATCAAGCCGGGCATTTCAGCTTCAGCTAAACGGATTTCTTTACGTCCCCATTCTGCCAATTTGATATCGGCAACTTTATACTTCAGATCGAAGTCAATTTTGTTTCTTGTAATTGTTGACATGTGTAATTTTTTTATGGGTCAAAGGTAAACGTTTTAGGAAAAAATAATGCAATTCAAAATAAATTCAGGAAAAAAGACTGAAAAAAATTAGATTTACAGGAAATTATACTTTAAAGCTATGGCAAAAGCAGCGAAAACAGAACAAACTACTAAGGCTGAAATTAAGTTGGATAAAACAGACCTTGCGATTCTCCGCCAGTTGCAATTAAATGCACGTATAACGGTAAAAGAAATAGCTGATCAGGTGCACCTTAGTACAACACCGGTGCATGAGCGTATTAAATGGCTGGAGCAAAGCGGTGTTATTAAGCAATATGCTGCTATCATAGATCAGGCCAAGGTAAAGAAAGGTTTGATGGTGATTGTATATGTATCACTCAAGGCACATAGTAAAACCGCCGGTGCAAAATTCATTAAACACATCCATGAGCTGGATGAAGTAATCGAATGTTATAACATTTCCGGTGAGTTTGATTTTATGCTGAAAGTAGTAGCGGAAAATATGGATGATTATTATAACTTTCACGTAAATAAATTGAGCCAGAGCGAAAACATCGGCAATGTGCAGAGCGTGTTTGTAATGGGTGTGCTTAAGGAAACGCAGGTGAAAGTGTGAATACAAGTACGAGGTACGAAATGCGAGGTAGGAAGTAAGAAGTATTATCAACTATCCATTAAACAATTATCAATTATCAAACCATGTACACTTACGAAACAGTAACCGAAGCTATTAACGGTTTAAAACATAGAGGTTATACACTTGATTTTAATTTGGAAGAAAATGAATTGACTTGTCATGAACCATCCTTACGGTTACACCCTGAACAATTTCATATTCATGAAGTGCATCGCTTTGAGGATAATACGGATCCGGATGATCAGGCCATTCTGTTTGCCATTGAAGATAACGAAGGTCATAAAGGCATTTTGCTGAACGCTTATGGAGCCAAGAACGACAGCATGGCTGATATGCTGGTAACGAAGCTGAAAATTTTTTATGAGCAAAAGAAATAAGTACGTGCTTTTTCTAGGAAATTAATATTTTCAATGATGCGTATTCTATTTCTGCTTCTAATTGGTTTTTTTGTTTCAATTCAGCTAAAAGCGCAAGTGTTTGGAGGCAACCCCGCCTCTTTAAAATTTTATCAAATTAATACTGATTCAGTTCGAGTAATATTTCCGGAAGGATTGGAAAAAGAAGCAAAGGAAATTGCATGGACAGCTCATCAATTGTACCGGTATAATCCAGCCCCGCTTGGCAACAAATTGAAAAAGTTCAACATTGTTTTGCAAAATCAAACCATACAATCCAATGCCTATGTTGCTATTGCACCTTACCGCAGTGAGTACTATATGATGCCCGCTTTGCATAATGTGAGCGACGGATCCATTCCCTGGCATTTGTCATTGGCAGTCCATGAGCACAGGCATATGGAACAGATTGCAAATTTCAACCGTACTGTTCCCAAATTATTACATCTTTTTTTAGGTCAGGAAGGAACAGCTTTGGGCTTTGGTGCTGTAGTGCCCGATTGGTTTTTTGAAGGTGATGCTGTGTGGCAGGAAACAATGGTAACACAGCAGGGCAGGGGACGATTGCCAAATTTCTTTAATGCCTATCGTTCCTTGTGGCAGGCAGATAAGCATTACAATTATATGAAATTGCGAAATGGTTCGTTTCGTCAATTTGTGCCTAATCATTATGACCTGGGTTATTTGCTCGTAAGTTATGGCAGGGAAAAATATGGAATGAACTTCTGGAAAAAGACAACTCAAAGTGCTGTTGATTATAAAGGATTGTTTTATCCATTACAACATGCCATTAAGAATGAAACCGGCATAAAATTTCCTTTGTTTGTGAAGCAATCTCTTTCTTTTTTTAAAGAGCAAATGAATGTGAATGCAGTTGATGTGCTGAAAGACATGCAAGCAGTTACGCCTGTCGAAAAAAATAATGTTATCAATTATGAATATCCACATGCAATAGATAGCGGTGCAGTACTGGCATTAAAAACTTCTTACAGACAGATACCTGTATGGGTGCGTATTAACAACAAGGGACAGGAACAAAAGCTTCGGATAAAAGATATTGATGCGGATAGTTATTATTCGTATAAGAACGGAAACATTGTTTATACTGCTTATGAACCGCATGAGCGCTGGGGGTGGAAAGAATATTCAGTAGTAAAGTTATGGGACATCAATACCAATCAACTCATAAAAATCAGCAGCCGCTCCCGTTTGTTTATGCCGGATATAAGTGAAGATTTGTCAATGGTGGTGGCTATGCAGTTTTCAACGGATATGAAAAGCAACCTTATACTCATGAAAACTGAATCAAATGCAGTGCAAACTGTTTTACCCAATCCCAATAACTATGTGTATACCTATCCACGTTTTATCAATAATCACACAATTCTGGCAGCAGTAAGAAATGAAAAAGGCGAAATGAGTTTGATAGAAACTGATATCAATTCAAATACTGAAAAACAACTGCTTCCTTTTTCCAATACGCCACTTTCTTATATACAGGTAAAAGGTGATAGTGTATTTTTCACTGCAGCACAAAGAGAGGGTGATGCTTTGTTTGTGCTGAAACGCACATCGGGTGAATTGTTTAAATTACTGCAATTGCCCAATGGAACTTATCAGGCAAATGCTGATGCTAGCAATAATGAACTATTTGTTACAACATTCACCGCTGATGGCTTGCGACTGCTCAGGCAAAAACTATCAGCAGTAACGGCACAAAAAGTTAATGCGCTGGAGCCATTGCCACAACTTTATCTTTCTTCCAAAACATTTGCATCATCACCTGATCTTGTACGCAATGTACAGCAGCTTCCGGCTGAGATAAAACCGTACAGAAAAGGTTTTCAGCTTTTAAATATTCATAGCTGGCGACCCACTTTGGCTGAGCCTGATTACGGACTTACCCTATTCAGCGAAAATGTATTGAACACCTTTGTAAGTGAATACAGTTATACTTATAATCGTAATGAAGGCTTTCATCGTGCAGGCGCATCGTTGGTTTATGGTGGATTCTTTCCCTTGCTGCGTGCAGGCGTGGAGCAAACATGGAACAGAAACGAGCGTGATGAAAACAACAGGCTGCTTACGTGGAATCAAACAAATGTGAATGCAGGCTTCAACATTCCCTTAAATCTCACATCAGGCCGAACGTTTAAATCATTAACCTTCAGTTCTTCATTTAATATGGAGAAGTTAAACTACACAGGCACTTCACAAACATTCAAACAAAGTGAACAGTTTAATTATATCAGCAATGCTGTTTCATTGGCGCATCAAAGTCAGCGGGCTTATCAGCAAATCTTTCCAAGATGGGCGCAAACATTTCGTGTGCAGTACCGGCGCACTGTAAATGGTGAATTTGGAAATCAATTTTTTGCAAATGCAGGATTTTATTTTCCGGGTCTGTTCAGAAATCAGCATCTGGTTCTTTTTGGTTCTGTGCAATCAAGAGATACATTGAGAGGCGGAAGATTTACCAACAGTTTTCCTTTTGCAAGAGGATATAATGCTGTTAATTTTCCACGGGTATTTCGTTTAAGTGCCAACTATCATTTCCCGGTTGCTTATCCTGATTTTGGATTTGCCAATATGCTTTACATTCTGCGGATAAGAGCCAATGCATTTTATGATTATACCAGAGGCAGAAGTTTAAGAACAGGCAGGTTATTTCCATTAAACAGTGCCGGGTGTGAAGTTTATTTTGATACAAAAATCTGGAATTTCTTTACTGCCAGTTTTGGTATCCGTTACAGTCGCTTACTCAATAATGATTTGCTGCAGCCGGGGCTTAGTCCCAATCAATTTGAGTTTGTGTTGCCATTAGATTTATTCTGATGTAACAACAACTTTAATGTCAGGAGCTTTAAAAAAATTGCGGCGTTTATCTCTAACAATGATATCTGTAATGAGTACTTCATCACCGGGTTTGAGGTTTTCGTAAATCATCTTGCGCCATTTTTCTTCCAGCATAAATGCATTACGTACTACAATGGAATTACTGTTGAATCTTGTTTTTATTTCGCCGCTTTGCTCATCTTCATAACGGTCTTTGCTTCTGTATACAATAATAAAACTGGCTATTGGGTATTTTAGTTTTTTGTCATCCATTACCATTACAGCAGAGTCAACAATATTAAGTGCCAGCTCCAGCGGAAAAGTACCGCCCCTGGTAACACCCCAAAATGATTGCAGCGGTGGCGGTTTGAGTGAGGGTGCAGGCTGTTGTGCATTTGCAAAACTCAAGCATGTGCAATATGCTATTACAAGGATGATGAAACGCATAATGTTATTGTTGTAGTTATAACGTTGCTAAACTTTCTTCTATTGCTTTGATACGTGCTTCTGCATCAGCTTTTTTTCTGCGTTCTAATTCTACTACCTCAGGTTTGGCATTTTGTACAAAGCGCTCGTTGCTTAGTTTTTTGTCTACTGATGCCAGAAATCCTTTTTGATACTCCAAATCTTTAAGCAATGTTTCTTTTTGTGATGAAGTATCTAATTCCAACTCTGATTGCAGGTAGAATTTATCTTTTTGCACAACGGCTGAAATGGTACCTGTTACTGCAGATGAAACAAAATGTACATGCGTTGCATTTATCTGCTTGGCAAGGATTGTTTCAAATGATTGGTAAGCTTCCGTAGTTGCTGTTTCAATGTGCAGTTGAATGGTGTCTTTTGGTTTGAGCTGATTTTTTAAGCGTACTTCACGCAAAGAACTGATGACTTCTTTAAGCAATGCACCATTTGCAAGAATTGAAGCATCCGTTGCTGTTGCTGCTGCTGATTGCTTGATGGTAATATCATCACCTGCTGTTCTTTCTTTTAACTGATGATAAATTTCTTCTGTTACAAAAGGCATGTAAGGATGCAGCAATTGCATCAACTCTTCAAAGAAGAAAACAGTTTTATCATACACCGCTTTGTCAATTGGTTGTTCAAAGCCAGGCTTTACCCATTCCAGATACCAACTGCAAAAGTCATCCCATATTAAAGAGTAAATGGTTTTCAACGCTTCGCTTAAGCGAAACTCTTTAAACATGTTATCCAGTTCCAGTTTGGCTTCATTCAAACGATGTTCAAACCACAGTGTTGCAAAACTATCAGCTACCGGTTCATTACTATCGGCTTGCCTTCCTTCCCACATCTTCACCAGTTTCAATGCATTCCAGAGTTTGTTATTGAAATTGCGGCCCTGCTCATTGCTGCTCTCATCCCACAATAAATCATTACCTGCAGGTGATGCAATCATAATTCCAAAGCGACAGGCATCGGCACCATATTTATCAATCAATTCCAACAGATCAGGGGAGTTGCCAAGGCTCTTACTCATTTTCCTGCCTTGCTTATCACGCACAATACCTGTAAAATACACTTCACGAAATGGAATTTCTTTTTTGTATTCCATGCCCGCCATAATCATACGTGCTACCCAAAAGAAAATAATTTCAGGTGCTGTAACTAATGTATTGGTAGGATAGTAGTATTCAACTTCTTTATTGCCCGGATTGCTGTAACCTTTAAAAACTTCAAAAGGCCAAAGCCAGGATGAGAACCAGGTATCCAGACAATCTTCATCCTGTTTTAGTTGCGCATTGGGTATTGAAAATTGAACATTGAATTTTTGTTTTGCTTCTCCTTCTGTTGCTGCAACCACATATCTTCCTTCTGCATCATACCACGCTGGTATTCTGTGTCCCCACCATAATTGACGGCTGATGCACCAGTCTTTAATATTCTCCATCCAATGCCGGTAGAGGTTTTTAAATTTAGCAGGATAAAATTTAATCTCTTCATTCATCACCACCTGCAAAGCAGGGCCGGAAATTTTTTTCATATCCACCCACCACTGCAAACTTAATCGTGGTTCTACAACTGCATCTGTTCGTTCACTATAACCAACTTCACTGGTGTAGTCTTCAATTTTGCTGATGAATCCTTTTTCTTCCAGTTCTTTTACAATCTTTTTGCGAGCTTCAAATCGATCTTCGCCAATATAAATTTGTGCTGCTTCGCTGAGTGTACCATCATCATTCAACACATCTACTACTTCCAGCTTGTGTTTTTCTCCCAGTTGATAATCATTCATGTCATGAGCGGGAGTTACTTTTAAAGCGCCTGTACCAAAATCCATTGTTACATAGTCATCAGTAATGATGGGTATACGCCGGTTGATTAATGGAACAAAAGCAAATTTGCCATGAAGGTGTTTGTAACGATCATCTTTTGGATTTACGCATATAGCAGTATCACCCATAATCGTCTCCGGACGAGCAGTTGCGATGGTGATGAAGTCCACGGTCGACTGTCCACGGTCAACGGTATTATTGTGGTCTGTCGTCGGTTTTCCGTCGTCTATCTTGTATTTTATATGATACAACTTCTGCTGCGTTTCTTTGCGAATCACTTCTTCATCACTCAAAGCAGTTTTAGCTTTTACATCCCAGTTAATCATTCGCTTGCCACGGTAAATGTATCCTTTGTTGTATAAATCAATAAACACGTTGATGACACTTTGGTAATAGTCATCATCCATGGTAAAACTAGTTCTGTTCCAGTCAAGGCTGCAGCCGAGTTTTTTTAATTGTTGTAAAATGATGCCGCCATATTTTTCTTTCCACTCCCAGGCATACTTCAGGAAATCTTCACGGCTTAAGGAAGCTTTCTGTATCCCTTTTTCACGTAGCATCTGAACAACTTTTGCTTCAGTAGCAATGGAAGCATGATCAGTACCCGGTACCCAGCAGGCATTTTTTCCCTGCATGCGTGCACGGCGTACCAGAATGTCCTGAATGGTATTGTTTAAGCAATGCCCCATGTGCAAAACACCGGTTACATTGGGCGGCGGAATTACAACTGTAAAAGGTTCTCTTTCATCGGGCACACTGTTGTAATATCCCTGCTCATTCCAATAGCCATACCATTTTTGCTCTGCAGTACTGTGTTCAAAATTTTTACTCAGCTCCATAATGCGTTACTACTTCTTAATTTTTAGTGGCGGCAAAGGTAATAAAAGAGGGCGGGGGAGGAAAATGAAAAAGTCCTGCGCTATGGCAGGACTTTTCGTAGAAAAATAAAATAAATATTATTTGTCATTACCTCCATCTTCAGGAAGATTAAATAATGATTTTGCAACATCATAATTTAATGCTTTTACCTGGTCAACGGTATATCCTGCTGCCGGGCCACTGGTTATACGACCACCGGCAATGCTGCCGGGAATGATAACATATCTTGCCTGTATTGCAGCAAAGTTTAAGTTGCCGGCTGAAAAATTAATACCGGGAGAGCCTGCTGATTTATGTTGGTAAGTTATAAATCCGGCATTACCTAAACTGTAGGTAAACTCACTTATTGCTGTGTATGTTCCGTTTATAGGAGCTCCATAAACTCTGGTATCCACCTCAGAATAAGGAAGTGAAAAAACCTGATTTGGAATAACTGTAATGGCACCGCCTGCGCTTAAGCTTGCAGCTAAGCCGGGAATATTTCTGAAGTAGGCTAAAACAATGCCATTATCAATTATACTGGATGTAATACCCGGTGCTGGTGTAAAAGCATATGATCTTGCGCTTACTGCTCCGCCGGCGGCCCAATTTGTAAGTGTTGTCCATCCTGAATATGTTACTGAAGCTACGCCTGCTGGGCCTGCGGGGCCTGCGGGTCCGGCAGGACCGGTTTGTCCAATTGGTCCGGCAGCACCTATTGGACCGGCGGGTCCCTGTGGTCCGGTAGATCCTCTTGAACCAGCAGGACCGGTAGCGCCTTTATCTCCTTTTGAGCAAGAAGTAACAAACGTTACAAGAACGAATGCTGAAAGTATAAGAATTATATTTTTTTTCATTGTGATCAAGTTTAAAAAGATGAAGTGCAAAAATTATTTCTCATTAGTTCCGTTATCGGGAATGTTGAATAATGCTGTCAGTTGATTATATTCCATTGACTTAATTTGGTCAAGTGTATAACCTGCTGCCGGGCCAGAAATGATTCTTCCTCCGGATTGCGTACCTGGTATTAATATGTATCGTGTTTCAACAATTCCTAATTGGGCAGTTGTAAAGGGAGTTGTAGTGCTGCTTTTATATAAAAAGCGAATATTACCTGCTGCATTTAAAGCAAAATCTATTGCATGAGCTACTAACCCTCCTGAACCACTACGTACCCGATATGGTAATAAGGCAACATCTGTAGCGGGTAGTGCAGGTATTGCTCTTGCATAACATACCACGATGCCTTGTGCCATAATTGCTGTGGTAACACCGGGAGCAGACCTGTCATATAAAAATCTTGCTCCATATAAATTAGCACCGGTTGCGGTCCAGTTAGCAGCGCCGGAAGCACTCCATGCTGAATAAGTGGCACCTACTGCACCTGGTGCACCTTGCGGTCCGGCAGGACCCATTGGGCCAGTTGCTCCAACAGGACCTTGAGGGCCTGTTAAACCTTGAGGACCCACAGGCCCGTTTGCGCCTTGTGCTCCAGCAGGCCCAACATCCCCGGTATCCCCTGTTCTTGAGCAGGATTCTAATGCTAAAAAGCTAATGCTTAAAAGTGAAAGAGATATAAATAATTTTTTCATTGTTCAATGTTTAATTGTGCTGTAAAATGATATCATTAGCGGATGTTAGTGCCGGTTTCGGGAATATTCAGAAGTTGAATTGCTTTCTCATAATTCAAAGCTTTCAAATCTTCCTTGGTGTAGCCCTTTGCAGGCCCATCAATAAATCTACCACCGGAAACTGAACCGGGTATGGCAAAATACCGAACCTCTGCAGATGATATACTTGGAATGGACCATGGAGCAGCACTTTTATAAGTAAAGCGTAATTGACCTGCTGCGGGTATAATAAAATCATAATAATCATTCCAGCCTGTTGCAACCGCTTCGGAAAAAGGAAGTGGTGCTGTAATTCCTGGATTGATATTAAATACTTTTCTGATAAATGCGAGCACTACACCCTGATTGATAATTGTACTTGTAACAGCCGGTGCATTTAAATTAAAAATTGCTGCGGCATTATATGTTGAGGCGCCAGTTGCGGTCCATAGTGGAATTCCGGGGCCACCACTGGTTGGAATCCAGCTTGAATAAACAACATTTGTTGCTGTGCCCGGAGCGCCTTGTGGACCAACAGGGCCTTGTGGACCGGTGGCGCCTTGTGGACCGGTGGCACCTTGTGGGCCTGGTAAACCGGCTAAGCCTGGTGCTCCTGTTGGGCCTTGAGGACCTGTAGGTCCTGTTTCTTTAGAACAGGAACTGAATATAAGTGCTCCTGCAATGGTTAAAACTGCAAAACGTAGCGTTACTTTTCTCATAGCGTGTTTTGTTTTTATTGATTAAAAGTTCAGATTATTTTAACAATGGTGTTATAAGTAGCCAAGTGGTTTGGAAGGAGAGTGGATGTTGGGCAAGATAATTAGAATTGATTAATAAAAAAATTAGAATTCATGATTTTTTTCAATAATTGTTTTACTCCCCGATTTGTAAGATGTATTTTTAGAAGTCAACATACATTGTATAAAAGTTCCTGCAATTTTCAAATTATGTTGCTATAATTGTTCTATGCGAATACTTCCATTTCTCATTTCAGCTATCATTACCGGCGCATTGGTTTATTGTTTTAATACAAGGTTTGGTCCTGCACCGGCATTTGGTAAATTTTTAAGTCCTCAGCATGGCTTCTGGCAAAATGCAGAACCATCACTCGTAAATTTTAATGAACAACTTTCATTTAAACAGTTAAATGGTAATGCCAGTGTGTATCTCGATGAACGGTTGATACCGCATATTACAGCAGATAATGATGCAGATGCATATTTTATTCAAGGCTATCTGCATGCAAAATTCCGCTTGTGGCAAATGGAATTTTCAACAATGGCAGCAGAAGGAAGAGTGAGTGAAATTGTGGGCGATAAAGCCATCAACTTTGACCGTGAGCAAAGACGCATCGGCATGCGTTACGCTGCTGAAAATATGCTTAAAGAAATGGAAGCAAATGAGTTTACGAAACTGGCCGCTGATCAATATACGGCGGGTGTTAATGCCTATATTGAAAACCTGAGTGAAAGTGATTTGCCGATTGAATACAAATTGCTGGGTTATAAACCGGAGAAATGGGCCAATATTAAAATTGCTTTATTCATCAAACAAATGACTAAAACATTAGCGTATAGCGCAGATGATTTGGCCAACACAGCATTAAAAAACGTGTTTACAGATGAACAAATGCAAATGCTGTTTCCGGAAACACAGGATTCACTTTCACCCATTATACCTCCGGGAACCATTTTTGAAAAACCCGTGTTTGAACCTGTTGCGCCTGCAAATGCAGATTCACTTTACTTACAAAAAAGAGATTCCTCTTTGAAGATGGCATTTCTGGATCAGCCATCAAGAGATAACGGAAGTAATAACTGGGCAGTAAGTGGCAGCAAAACAAAAAGCGGTGCTCCCATCTTATGCAATGATCCACATCTGGATTTAACCCTGCCCGCCATCTGGTACGAAATTCAAATGACCACCAATACCATGAATGCCTACGGTGTATCCTTTCCGGGAATACCGGGCGTTGTTATTGGCTTTAATGACAGCATTGCCTTTGGATTTACCAACGCCGGCAGAGATGTACGTGATTTTTATGAAATACAATTTAAAGATGATACAAAAAAGGAATATTGGTTTAATAATGAATGGCAGGAAACAAAACTGCGTGTAGAAGAAATAAAAGTAAAAGGAAAGCCAAGTGTGTTTGATACTGTTGCCTATACCATTTTTGGCCCTGTTACTTACGATGCGTCTTTTTCAAATCCTTTAACAGGTGGTAAATCCATTGCTACCAGATGGATTGCACATTTTCCCAGCAATGAATTATTAATGTGGCATTACCTTGACCGTGCCAAGAACTATGATGATTATTACAATGCCCTGCAATATTTTACAGTACCCTCACAAAACATGGTTTTTGCCAGCAAGCAGGGCGATATTGCAATCCGTCAGCAAGGCCATTTTCCACTACGGTGGAACAGACAGGGTGTATATGTAATGCCCGGCACAGACAGCAGTTATTTATGGCAGGGGATGATTCCGCTCACCGCTATACCTGCATCTGTAAACCCTGAGAGAGGATTTGTAAGCAGTGCCAATCAACGTCCTGTGGATGCAACCTATCCTTACTATATTCCCGGAGGTTATGATGTGTATCGTGGTTTGGAAATCAACAGAAAACTATCACAGATGTATAATATCACCCCTCAGGATATGATGCGCCTGCAGGGCGATAACTTTAATCCCTTTGCAGAAGTGGTTGTAAAGCTCATGAAAAAATATACGGATGTATCGAAGCTTTCAGCAAGTGAAAAAAAATATTATGAACTAGTGGCCAACTGGAATCTGATGAATGACGTAAACTCTAAAGCAGCCACCGTTTTTCAACTGTGGTATGATAAATTAGAACTGAATGTGTGGGAAGATGAGTTTACAAAAAAAGATTCCAATCTTTATCTTCTCCCCAATGATTATACACTGGCTGATGCCATAACTAAAGATTCAGCATTTAGTTTTATCGATAATATCAATACTCCGCAAACTGAAACCGTGAATGACCTATTTATCACATCTTTAAAAGAGGCAATACCTGAAATTGAAAAAGCGGAAGCAGAACAAAAACTGGAATGGGGTTATTACAAAAACACTACAGTGTATCACATGCTCCGCACATCTCTGATGCCATTTGCCAAAACCGGATTAATGATTGGCGGTGGTAAGCATATTGTAAATGCCACACAACACAGCCACGGACCCAGCTGGAGAATGATTGTACAGCTCACTGAAGAAACCGAAGCATATGTGGTTTATCCCGGCGGACAAAGCGGCAATCCCGGCAGTAAATATTATTCCAACTTTATTGATACCTGGGCAAAAGGCGATTATTACCGGGCATGGATTATGAAACGTGGAGAAACCGATCATCCTAAACTAAAATGGACCATTCAATTTAAAAAAGCTTAAACCATTAAATACTAATTCAATGAAATTTTTTTCAGCATTTGTACTTACAGCACTGTTAAGCCTTGTGGGTGGTTTGTATATGGATTGGTGGGTTATTGCCATAGCAGCTTTTGCTGTTTCAGCAATCATTCCCCAAAAACCATTGTTTGCTTTTTTGGCTGGTTTTTTTGCACTGTTCTTTTTATGGACTTTAATGGCTTCTTACATTGATGTTAAAAACAAACATTTACTTTCTACCAAGATTGCAGAAATTCTTTTTAAAAATCCTTCGCATTGGTTAATAATGATGGCTACAGGTTTGGTTGGTGCTTTAGTGGGAGGTTTTGCTGCTTTAACTGCCAGCTTTCTGCGAAAAAACCAGGCCTGATACTCTTTTGCATTTTAGTAACAGCTATCCTTTTAATTTCGTTAATAAAGTTGATATTTCACCTACAGCAATAAGTTAATTTAACATGAAGCTATTTCTGCTTTTTATTTCTTTTTCTTTGTCAGTATTCATTACACACGCAGGAAAAGTTTCAGGAACGGTTACTTCATCAACCGGCGAACTGCTGCCCTATTCATCTATATCCGTTAAAGGTAAAAACAGTACTACCAATGCAAACGGACAGGCGTTTTATTTCCTGGAATTACCTGCGGGTACCTATACTATCATTTGCAGACATGTGGGTTATGAACGGGCTGAGCAAACTGTTACTGTAACAGATGCTCCACTACAGTTGAATTTTGTATTGCAACCCCAACAGGTAAATTTAAAAGAAGTTGTGGTGAATGCAGGAGGTGAAGACCCTGCTTATGCCATCATACGAAAAGCAATTTCAAAACGCAAAGAACACCTTCAGGAAAATGATGTATTTCAGTGTGAGGTGTACAGTAAAGGAACTATGAGCCTGCGTAATTATCCTAAAAAATTTATGGGTGAAACGGTGGATTTTGAAGATGTTGATACCAGTAAAAAGAAAATGATCTATTTATCAGAAACTGTTTCAAGGCTTTCCATTGATAAACCCAATAAAGTGAAGATTGATGTACTCAGTACACGTGTAAGCGGACAAAGTGATGGCTATGGATTTGCAGGTGCACGCTTTTTCAGCTTTTATGAAAACAATGTACAAATCAGCAGTTCGCTTAATCCAAGAGGTTTTGTTTCGCCTATTGCAGATAATGCATTGAGCATGTATAAATATAAATATGAAGGAGCTTTCAGTGAAGAGGGAAAACTCATTAATAAAATAAAAATTACACCCAGGCGTAAATTTGAACCCTGCTTCAGCGGGTATATCAATATCATTGAGGATGAATGGCGCATTCACAGTTTAGAATTGCAATTAACCAAACAAAGTCAGATGGATTTGGCTGATACCTTACGTATTGAACAACTGTATCAAAAGCTGGGTGTAAATGAATGGGTGGTACAGAGTCAGGTGCTGTATCCTTCCATTAAAATTTTCGGATTTGATGCGTATGGAGTATTTGCCAATGTATATCGCAACTTTAATATAAATCCCGGTTTTGATAAAAAATATTTTAATAATACAATTCTTACTTATCAAAGCGGAAGTAATAAAAAGCCGGTTACTTATTGGGATAGTATACGACCTTTAAAGCTGAGTGATGCTGAAATGAAGGATTATATAAAAAAAGACAGCCTTGAGCAATTAAGAAAAAGTTCTGGTTACCTGGATTCATTGGATAAGATTAATAATAAAGTTAAACCCATGAACCTCCTTGTATCCGGTAAAACATTCAACAAACAAAAAACAAAAGAATCATTTTCTATTCCTTCTGTTTTAAACAGCATTCAGTTTAATACTGTGGAAGGCTGGGTGGGAGATGCGGCATTTACCTATAATAAACAATACACTGATCGCAAGAGTCTTGCCATTACTCCACACGTTCGTTATGGTTTCAGCAGTAAGGTTTTTTATGGTTGGGGAACCATCCGTTACAACTTTGGTAATAAATATTTTTCAAATTTCACCCTCAGCGGAGGTAAACGTATTTTTCAGTTAAACAATGATAATCCTATTGAACCGTTTCAAAACACAATCTCCACTTTGTTTTACCGTAATAACTTTATTAAACTCTATGCAGCAGATTATTTCCGCATCAGCTTTTCAAAAGGTGTGGGTAAGGGAATTACGGTGTTTGGCAATTTCCAGTTTCAGGATCGTAAGCCGTTAGAGAATACTACCGATTTTTCTTTCAGCAGGGATAAAGAAACAGCCTACCGACCTAATTTTCCTACTGAATTATTCAATTCTAATTTTAACGCACACCAGGCATCTGTGCTTACACTTGGTTTATCTTTTCAGCCTGGTGCAAGGTATATTGAATTTCCTGACAGAACCATTAACATAGGTTCCAAATGGCCTTCTTTTAACGTGCAGTATAGTAAAGGTATCAATGGCTTGCTGGGGAGTGATGTTGATTTTGACCGATGGCAGTTAACAGTAAGAGATAATTTTAATTTTAAATTACCGGGCCGTCTCAATTACCGTTTACAGGCAGGTGGATTTAGTAGCACTAAAAGGGTAGAAGTACAGGATCTCAAACATTTTCCCGGTAATCGTTTGTTTCGGTCTGAGGATTATTTAACCACGTTACAGGTACCGCAGTACTACCAATTCAGCAATAGTGCCGGTTTTTATACTGCTGTTTTTGCTGAGCATCATTTTAATGGATTTCTTACCAATAAAATTCCGGTTATTAAAAAGCTCAACTGGCATCTGGTGGGTGGTATTGCTTACCTGAGGTTGCCCACCACCAATTATTTTGAATGGCATGTGGGTCTGGAAAATATTTTACGTATTCTGCGTTTTGATATCGTTAATGCCTATCAATCAGGTATGCCTTCAAGACTTGAATTTCGTATAGGTACAAAAGTTTCAATTGGTGGATCCAATGATTAATTAAACGCCGCTGCTTATCTTTGCCATGCTTTAGAATTTTGTCCAACCTGCAATTGGAGTTCCGTAAGCACGAATTAAAATTCAAACACGATGGCACAGTTACATAACCGCATCTCCCGCCGGGAGTTGAAAGAACGTATTTTAAAAGATACAATCCCACGTACTACCATTTCATTTTACTGCTACTTTAAAATTGAAGAGCCTTCTGTTTTCCGTAATCAATTATACATTGACCTCAAAGCATTAGGTGTACTCGGACGTATTTATCTGGCTGAAGAAGGTATTAATGCGCAGATTAGTGTGCCCAAAGATAATGTTGAACTGTTCAAAAACTATCTCTATGCCATTGAACCGCTGAATGGCTTGCGTTTAAACATAGCTGTTGATGATGACGGTAAAAGTTTTTATGTACTTGATATCAAAGTGCGTAAAAAAATTGTGGCTGATGGTATTGAGGATTCTTCTTTTGATATGGCTAATAAAGGCAGGTATGTAAATGCAGAACAGTTTAATCAACTTACAAACGATCCTGCTACAGTAGTGATTGACATGCGCAATCATTATGAATATGAAGTAGGTCATTTTGAAAAAGCCATTGAAATTCCGAGTGATACTTTCCGTGAGCAATTGCCAATGGCTGCCGCTATGCTGGCGGCTGATAAGGATAAAAACATCATTATGTATTGCACAGGAGGCATCCGTTGCGAAAAAGCAAGTGCTTACATGCTGCATAAAGGATTTAAAAATGTGTTTCATCTTGAAGGTGGTATCATTAATTATGTAAATCAGGTAAAGCAGCAGGGACTGGATAATAAATTTCATGGAAAAAACTTTGTGTTTGATCAACGGCTGGGAGAGCGTGTTACCGATGAAATTATTTCCAAATGCCATCAATGCGGCAAACCGGCTGATACACATGTAAACTGTATAAACGATGCCTGTCATCTTTTATTCATTCAATGTAATGAATGTAAAGAACAAATGGAAGGTACCTGCAGTAAGGAATGTCTGGATTTTATGCATTTGCCTGAAGAGGAGCAAAAGAAACAGCGAAGCGGTATTGATAAAGGACGAAATGTATTTAATAAAGCCAAAAGCAGACTGGAACGATTGAAATCATAAGTTGTTATTTCCAAAGTGAAACTTCTGAACTGTACCCAAAAACCTGATATACGGAACGCAGTTTCAACGCAGCTTGCAGGTCTTCTCCTTTTTTGGTGTAAATGGCAAGTCCGCCACCAAATCCCATTGTTGGTCCTATGCCCGGGTCATATATTTTAATTAAAGCCACATCACCGGGATGTAAAAAGTTTAAATCAAAAGAGGATACAGGCAATTCATCCAAAAAAATATCAACCGGTGCGCCTCTATTGAGTATGAAATAGCCTACACCACGTGGATTGGGTATAATTTCAAGTCCGGTCATTTGTTTTTGCAGATACACAAAAATATCCTGAGACCGCATCATTTCTTCATTATAGAGTCCATTAATATCTCTTGATAGGGCTTTGAATCTTGTTGATACATTTTGTTTCTGAAATGCTCTTAGCTTTTGAGTTTTAATATCTGCCGTTATAATAATTTCAGTAAGTGTTTTTCCTTTTATACTAAAATTTGAGGAGTCAAATTTGTAATCCTCTTTTTTTGCAGTTGCAGTTTAGCCCGCAGCAATTATCACTGTTTGCTTGGCCAATGGAGTGAAAGATGAATCAAGCGGTGTTTCAATATTCATCCACAATTCACCACCCTTTTTGGTATTGGGCGTAAATGTAAACTGTGCCGTATCTGAAAATAAAATGCGTCCGATTTTAAAATTACCGGCACTGTCAGGTATATAAATGCTCGAATGATTAGCCATGCTTTTTGAAAGCAGCAGCATGTTGATTCCGTTCATTGCTTTGTTATAATTTTTTACATGTGCATTCAGGGTAAAAAACTGCGGTTGTACCAGATAGTTAATGGCATAAGTATCGGAGCTGAGATTTGTATTGATAATAAGATTAAACAAACATTTGCCATTTATCAGTGGGAAACGGTATTTCCAGCGTTTGGTGCCGCTTACGTTTTCGATCCATACATGCAGCGTGGCGGCAGCATAGTTTACATCATTATAGTTGAATATACACTGGCTTACGAGTGTATCGCCTTGTACAAATTGAGTTTTATTTAAGTTGACCTTTAGTTCAACCTGTGCAACCAGTGAAGAAAAAAAAAAGAAATAATAAGTGTATAAATCTTTTTCAGCATATTTAATTACTTATCCATTTCAAACAAACCGGACTTGGCACCGCTATGCGTTTTCCCGTATCTGTAAGCATACCGGTAGATGTATTGATCTTAAACACCGCCACTTCATCACTGTCTCTGTTGGCCACTAATAAATAATTACCTGAAGGATCAATAGTGAAATTTCTTGGGTGAACACCCAGTGTTGGTTGATATCCTGAAGGAGTGAGTATGCCCGTTTCTTCATTAATTGAAAAAATGGAAATCGTATTGGCATCGCCACGGTTGCTGCAGTATAAAAAGCGTCCGTCTTTACTCACATGAATATCAGCGCTTCCTTTATTGCCTTTATAATCAAAAGGGTGAGCAGAAATATTTTGCACCAGTTTTAATTTGCCATCTTCATACTTATAAGAAGTAACAGCACCACTTAATTCTTCCATCAAAAACAAAAACTTACCATTGGGATGAAATTCCGCATGTCTGGGCCCGGCGCCGGGATTGACATCTTCTTCCGGCGTTTCAGCCGCACTAAGTGTTCCGGTTTTTGCTTCGTAATTATAAATCTTCAATTTATCCATACCCAAATCAGGAACAAATAAATAAGAATAATCTGGTGAGAATACAGTAGCATGCACATGTGCTTTTTCCTGCCGCTGTCTGTTTACACTGTTACCGCTGTGTTGTATGGTTTGTTTGGCAGCACTTAAACTTCCATCTTCCTTTACATCAAATACGGAAAGATTGCCGCCGCTGTAATTGCCCACGATAATATGTCTTCCTTTCCTGTCAATAGTAACATAACAGGGATGTGCGCCCTTGGTTTCAACTGTGTTAATGAATTTCAAAGTGCCTGAATCTTTATTAAATGCAAATGATGATACAGTGCCGGGGTTATTTTCATTTACGGCAAAAATAGTTTTACCATTGGGTGCTACAGCTATAAAGGAAGGATTGGATGCAGTGGTTGTACTTATGAGGTTTGATGTGGCATCGTTTACATCAAACCTGTATACGTAGATGCCTTTACTTGTAGTATTGGTATAGGTGCCAATAATGAGGTATAGCTCCTGAGCAAAACTGCCTAATGGTAACAGTACTAATAAATACAGTATTCGTTTCATACTGCTAATGTAATTTATTTATACCATGCAGCCATTGCAGCAATATTTTCTTTATGGGTATTAATTGAGAATTGGGGAATGTGTTGTTATTGCAGTTAGTTTTGTGTAATTTGAGTTTTGATATGAAAACATCAAAAATCAATTATTTTCTGATAGCGCTTTTATTGGTTTTAATTGTATTGGCTATTATCATAATCGGCTCTTACAGGCAGGCTGTATTATTACAGCAAACTACAAATAGTGTAACATTATATACTGAGCAGTTAGAACTGCTGGATAAAATTCTTATAAACGCTATTGATAACTCAACTAATTCACGTGGTTTTGCTCTTACCGGAGAATCAAAATACGAGGCTGCTATTACAGAGACCTCCGTCCGTTTGCATAATGACATTGCTTTACTGCGAACTAAGTTCAGGTTCAGTGCAACTGTTTCATTGAAAGTAGATTCGTTAGAGTATTACATCAATAAACGCATCAGTTATTCAGATACAATTGTTGAGATACGAAAAAAGCTGGGGTTACAGGAAGTGGCGGTATTCACTGCCGGTGGCGGAGGCGATTATTACCTGAGTAATATAAGAAGGGTAGTGCATCAAATAATAACAGCAGAACGTGCAACCGTGAAAGAACTCCAAACAAGTAAACAAAACAATTTTCAACTGCTTAATACGATGCTCTTCTTATTGCTGATAGCAGTAGTTATTTTTTTTGCAGCATTATTTTATGTAACACAGCGGGAAATTGAACGCAGGAAGCGAATACAACTTGAACTCAGTGATTTTAATACGAAACTCAAAGAGGAAGTAAAAAGAGAAATCAATGAACGTTTGATGGTATTTGAACGGATTACAGATGCGTTTGTTGGTATAGACCGCAATTGGTGTTATACTTATATGAACCAGAAAGCAGGAGAAATTTTCAATCGTAATCCTGCTGCAATGATTGGGAAACATATCTGGACCGAGTTTCCCGAGGGTGTGGGCCAACCTTTTCATACAGCTTATGAGCGGGCAATGAAAAACCAGGAATACATTTATTTCGAAGAATACTATCCCCCCTATGAACGTTGGTTTGAGAATCATATTTATCCATCACAGGATGGGCTCTCCATTTTTTTTAGAGACATCACTGAAAGAAAGAAGTCGGAGCAGCAGTTACGGGAAACCAATCAACTGCTGGAAATTGCAGAGGAGCAGGCGCTATTGGGCAGTTGGCATTATGATGTATTAACGCAAAAAGGAAAGTGGTCAAAACAGATGTTTCGTTTTTTTGGTTTGCCTTATGCTGATGAGCCTCCTTCGTTTGAGCAGTATCTTCAATTCATTCATGATGATGACAGAGCGAAATTAGCAGCGGTTACCAATAATATGATGCAGGGCAAAGAACCGGAAACATTTTTGTATCGTACCAATGATAAAATATTACCCTTACGATATTTGCAGGCTAATTGGTTTGCAAACAGAAATGCAAACAATGAAATTATTAAGTTTTCAGGTACGGTGATGGATGTTACCGCCAGTAAACAAGCGGAGCAGGCTATTGCAAAAGAACGGGAACTGTCAGATCATATCATCAACAGCTTGCCCGGTGTATTTTACCTCTATAATGAACAGGGACGTTTTTTGCGTTGGAATGAAAATTTTGAATCTGTTACAGGATATAATGCTGCAGAAATTGCTGACCGAATACCACTTGATTTTTTTCCGGCGGAGGAGCAACTGTTCCTGGAAGAAAAAATCAAAAATGTTTTTGTGAATGGTGATGATTTTGCAGAAGCTAATTTTCTTACCAAATCAGGAGATTACATTCCATATTTCTTTACAGGACGCAGAGTAGAGTACAAAGGCGAACCATGTCTGTTAGGGGTGGGCATAAATATCAGCAAACAACGCAAGGCGGCACAATTACTGGCAGCATCTGAAGAAAAGTATCGTTTGTTGTTTGCCGATAACCCTATGCCGATGTGGTTATACTCAGTAAAAACGCTGAAGTTTATAGAAGTAAATGATGCGGCTGTTAAGCACTACGGATATAGTAGAGACGAGTTTCTGAAAATGACGATTAAAGATATTCGTCCTGTTGAGGATGTTGCGAAATTAACCGAGATTGCCAGCGATGGCTACAGGGGAGTGCATCATGTAGGTCAGTGGCGCCATTTAAAAAAGAACGGAGAGTTGATCATAGCTGAAATTATTACGCATGATACCTTCTATACGGGCGAGCATGTGCGTCTTGTACTTTCAATTGATGTTACGGAAAAAGTTGTCGCAGAACAACAATTGATCAGCACTCTGGAACAAATAAGAAAGCTCACTGCTTATTTGCAGGATGTGAGGGAAGCTGAACGTAAAAGGATTGGCAGAGAAATACATGATGAACTGGGACAGCAACTTACAGCAATTAAAATGGATGTTGCGTGGATTGATAAAAAGATGAACGAAGATCATCCCTTAAAACAAAAATTAAAAAATATCAATATTTTACTCGACAGCAGCAATCAATCCATCAGGAAAATTTTAGCAGAATTACGAATAGGTGTATTAGAACATCAGAATTTACAGGAAGCCATCCAATGGATGGGTAATCAATTTACGGAAGCAACCGGAGTGCCTGTAAAACTTAAGATTGATGATGTAAGCAATGTAAGCGAAGATCTGTCTGTTTGTTTATTCAGGATATTTCAGGAATCGCTTACCAATATCACACGGTATGCCCATGCAACTGAAGTAAATGTTTCATTGTATTTTAGTGAAAGTCATTGTGTTCTTGAAGTGGCCGATAATGGCAAAGGTTTTAACACTGAAATTTTAAATAGTTCAAGGTCTTTTGGTATCTTAGGTATGAAAGAAAGGGTTTATGCATTACAAGGTGAATTTGAGATAACATCAAAACCCGGTAATGGTACGAAAATACAAGTACGCTTACCAATTGTAACATAATCATGAAAATGGACCGTATTATTGTAGCCGATGATCATGCCTTTGTACGTATGGGAATCATTCAGATCCTGAAAGATGAATTTCCGTTTTCTTTTGTACAGGAAGCAAAAGATGGAACAGAACTGCTCCAGCAGGTGATAGAACAGGACTGGGACCTGGTCATTTCAGACCTTGATATGCCCGGTAAAACAGGCCTGGAGGTTCTTGAACATTTGAGAAAGAATAAGCCATCTACTCCTGTAATCATACTTAGTATTTATGCTGAAGAATTGTATGCCGTTCGTGCCATGAAAGCCGGTGCTTCCGCTTATCTCAATAAAAGCACCGCACCCTATGAATTAATTAAAGCTATTGAACGCATTCGCATGGGCAGAAAATATATTTCAGAAGAGCTTGCTGAAAAATTATTGAAGCTCGATGATCATAAAACGGCTCATGAAAAATTAACCAACCGGGAGTTTGAAATATTTAAATTGCTGGCTTCCGGCAAATCAGTTTCACAGATTGCTGATTCTTTATCTATAGCCCTTACTACAGTAAGCACACACCGGTTGCATATCCTTGAAAAACTTGGTCTTTCATCCAATGCTGATCTTGTTCGATATGCGATCTCCCACGGGCTGTTGACAGATGTTAAGTAAGGCGCTGCCTCCTTATTTCAGATTTCTATAGAATTTATTCTATGTAAATTCAGGATCGCCTTCTATTATCACAATCACTCACTTATTGTTGCTTTGCAAACAATGGCGCAGAAGTTATGATGATTTTTATTTACGACCGTTCCGTTTATTTTTCAGGTTCTTTTATTTCTTTCTTGCGGGAGTCTGTTCATGATCTTGAAATCAGTTATTTTTCCAGAGAGGAAGATATGTTGAAAGTTGCATTGCAACAGAAACCCTCCCTCATCATTCTGGATATCAAATTCTATAACGGGTTTAACTTTCAACTTATCAGGCAGCTTAAAGACCTCTATAGCCCGGTTGTAATTGTATGTATGTATCTGTTGGCAGATAATTTAGTGAAAAAAAACTGTTTTGAATGTGGAGCTGATTATGTGCTCGATAAATATATCGAATATGAAAAAATTATAGGAATCATCAATTCAATCAAATCCAATAGCGGAACCTAAAATACCTGTTATGAATTTAAAAAAATTAAGTCACATATTACAGCCCAAAAGAAAGTTTAACTCAAAACAAGAGAGACAAACTGCCTTTTTGTTGTGGATGTTTTTATTGTTTCCGCTGCTCCACCTTTTTATTTGCTACAGTTTATATCTGAATTTCAGCCTGTCAGGTAAAGCTCATACTTTGCTTTATTTATATGTTGTATTGATGCCTGTATTACTTTTCCTCACAGCATATCAGTTCCTTAAAATCATTAATGCACATAAGGTTACAGATGAAGAGCAGTTAATCTCCGCTTCCGGTAATCAAAACGAAATCCCTGAGAGAAATGAAACACCGCAAATTGCAAGGGTCTATCAAAAGTTAAACAGTAAAATGTATGTAGTGGAAACAGCATTTGCAAACTCCACACAAATAAATGAACTGTTAGAGCGATATGATTTTATTTCAAAAGCTACAAGTGATACCATTTGGGATTGGGATATTTCAAGAGATACTATTGTATACAATGGTGGTATTCATAAAATGTTTGGCTATACCTCAATAGAGGTACAGGAAATACGAACCTGGTGGATCAATAATATACATGAGCAGGATATTGATCATGTAAACCACATGCTGCAGGTGGCATTCAAACGGCAAAGTCAAAATGTAGAACTGATGTACAGATATAAGTGTGCGGATGGCAGTTACAAATATATTTTTGACCGTGCATTTATCCTGTATGATAAAAATGGTGTTCCTGTTAGAATGATTGGTTCAATGCAGGATGAAACAATCCGTTATGAAGAGGAAAACAGAATTACAAAAGCTATCATTCAGGCACAGGAATCAGAACGTCAACAGTTAGGGATGGAATTACATGATAATGTGAACCAACTTTTATCAGCTGCCATTTTACAACTAGGATTTCTTGCCTCAAAAAAAAGTATCAATGAGCCGGCACTGCAAACAGTGTGTGACGTAAAAGAATATATTAAAGAAGCGATTGAGGAAATCAGACGTTTGTCTCACCGCTTGGCACCTGCTTCTGACGCTGATGTTTCAATCTGTGAATTGATCCGAACGCTGGCTAACTCTTTTAATATAGGTGGACAGTATAAGGTGAGTTGCCGTTTCGATTTTCCGGATCCGGAATGTATTTCAAAAGAAATGCGGGTTGGTTTGTATCGTATTCTGCAGGAGCAACTCAGTAATATAGTTAAACATGCAAAAGCTAGTACAATTACCATTGAAGTAGTTCGTAATAAGAATTCAGTGGAATTAGTTATTACTGATGACGGTATTGGTTTTGATATTACCGTAAATTCATCCGGTATTGGTTTTGAAAATATCAAGCGAAGAGTGAAGTTTCTAAATGGAACAGTGCAAATTGAATCTGAGCCACATAAGGGTTGCTGCCTGAAAGTGAATGTACCTGTTGCTGCCAGAAATTAATTTATCTTCTTGGAGTCGGCATTCAATCTGGCTGATTGGGTTATAAAAGTCTGCTTACTTTTATTCGACCATGTACATGCATCATAACTTATTTGTGTTAAATTATGGGATAACCTGCAAGCGCCTGCCAGTATAATAATATTACAAATACAAACCACACCAATGCCACAGTAATGAGTTGCCCTTTGTTTTTTGCAAAATAAAAACCGGCTATGGGCAACAATTGCAGCGAATGCATTCCAAAAAAGTGAGCCACTCTTAAATCACCATACTGCTTACTCCAGTTGAGCACAGGTAATCCTTCACTTCCATCCGGTGCTCCAACGGTGTGCGCCAGTTGTGCTGCCATGTGCCCGCCTTCAAAAGCAAATACAACAAACAAAAGAATGCCCATTCGTATCCCCCAGATATAACCCTGTGGTAACATTGGTGGAAAATCTTTTTGTTTAAAAAAAAGAAATCCGATGTACAATGTCCATAATGTAAAAACGGTAATAGCAATACCCATCAATTGAAACAGCAGGCCATACAGCGGTGTGCTGATGTTGAAATGCGAAAGCCGTCCATGAGCTGCCTGCCAAACAATGATGCTCATTTCAATCAGCATCGTAACAATCATCACCCCACTATAACGTTTCACCGCTTTACGGTTGTTGAGGTACACCATGTACCAACTCATGGTAAATGCAAGGATGCCGATAGAAAGAAAAAACTTCATCGGCTTAATCCAGGCATTAATGCCCAGTACTTCCGTAGTTGTAAGTTGTGTAAGTATGAAACAAATAATGGCACCCGCAATATTGATCCATCCAAAAACATAGAGCAGGGGATTGCGGCTGTGCAGTTGAATCAAAAAGCCGCTTGCCCTATTTGTATTCTTAAGCGTATGAATGGTTGAACTCATGATTCATCAATAATTAGCTGCAAAGTATTGTTTGGAACTGATGGTTCTAATGATAAGATACATCAACAAACCCACCGGCCCCAGCATAAATGTAAACAGCAAACAGGGGATGATGAGCCAATGACTGATGCCATACTTCAGCGAATTCTTTTTAATCCTGATGCCCGTCATTAAATCAAAAGCAAGGTAATGCACCCATCCGGCTGTTACCGCCATTTTATTGGTGAACAAACTCATCACGCCATCCAGCGTTGAAAATTTGTCAAAATCACCGGCACTGAAACTCTGGCTGATGCACCACGCATAAATAATAGCAAATAAGGTGATGATAATTCCAATGAGCAGCTTATCTGTATCAACCCAAAAGGGAGAAAGAATAATTAACAATAACCAGCCCACAAGAGCAATGGTGTTACAGATGCTGAAAATAGAATCAGGAGTCATGATGATTGATTTGTTTAAAGATAGCTTTCTATGAACAAATTAAAAAGCAGTTGTTCGTTGATGCTTTGTCATACCGCCCATAATTTTTTGCATAATGCGTATTTTAAGAAAGCGGGGTAATGTATGTAGGGAACCTATAAGCAGTTTGGAAAGAAAGCCCGGCCATACGCTGCTTTTTTTACCCAATGCTTTTAATATTGGAACTGCGATAATTTCCGGTAACATGGCTCCGTTCATTTGCAAATTGGCTCTCTGTTCAAATCCTGTTTTTACAGGACCGGGTGCCGCTACCAGTACGTCTACATCATAGGGCTTGAGTTCTATGGCCAGCGCTTCTCCCAATGATTGTATATAAGCTTTGGTTGCCGCATAATGAGCCGCATGGGGAACACCCTGGTACGCAACAATAGAACTGAAAAAAATAATGCCCCCTTTTTTCCATGCATGAAACACTTTTGTAAAGTAATGGGATAGCTTCAACACTGCTTCACAATTCAGCCTTAGCATATTTACTTCTTCATCCAGTTTGCTTTGCATGAATAAACCGGAAGTGCCGTAGCCCGCACATAATACCGCCAGGCCTATGTGATATGCATGAATGGATTTTATAAACGCATCGGTACTTTGTTCATTACTCAAATCAGCAGTTAGTGCAATAACGGTGATGCCATGCGTGCTTTCAAGTTGATTTTTTAAACGATCCAATGCTGAGGTGGTACGTGCTGTAATCACCAGGTCTAACCCGCATTGTGCCAGTTGTTGGGCAATTGCCAGGCCTATACCCGATGTGGCGCCGGTAACCAGCGCCATCGGACCATATTTCATCTTCAGATGTTCCTGTTTTTTCTTTGTAAGTGTTGTAGCCATTGTGTTTGCTTTGAAGGATTTAGAATTGAATTCGGTACAAAACATCAGGAAAGAAACCTATCTGGTTCACATTACCCACCGTTCCACGTTGTGGATTATAACGACGCAGGAATATGTTTTCCCTGTTGGTTACATTTTGCAAATCGAGGTAAAAGGTTTGACTGATTTTTCTTTTTTTACTGTTGATGCGGTAACCAAATTTGGTATCAATCCGCAGGTAGCTGTTTAACTTTTCACTGTTATACCTGCTTTCATCCAGCACTTCACGTTTTTCAAGTTGAGAACGTGTTACATCAACAGGTGTCACATAACGTCCGCCGATAGTTGATAATCGTACATCAACAGTAAAAGCATTGCGTTTGCCTTTTCCTGTTTTCCACTCACGGCCGGTTAATACATTCGCTGCATAGCCGTAGTTAAAGGAACTGTTGCGTTCAATACCATCACTTCCTTTGTATTTGCTGTCAAATAAAGAACCGGTAGCCATCAGGTAAAAACCATTGGTAAGAAATTTTTCTACAGTCAATTCCACGCCTGTATTGCTGCCGGTGCCTTCGTTGATTAATCCTGCTTTTTCAGGAAAGGTGAAATCGCTTCCTGCATTGAGCATGCTGAAACCTGTGCTTCCTGCTTCCACCGGAATATCAAATAAAGATTGATAGTAGAGTTCTGCTTTTACCCGCCAGTTGGCAGCAAACCGGTTTTCATAACCCAGAACAAAATGATGTGCTTTGCTGAAATCAAGATTACGGTTATTAAGCAGCGAGCCATTCACCTGCTTTTGGTACAGGTACACAGGTAATGCCTGCATCTGACCATGCAAACCATAACTGAAGGTGATGGTGTTTTTTACATTGGGTTGATAGCTGATAGCCGCTCTTGGTTCCAGGATATTGCTTTTGTTGAACGTGAGGTTCATACCATGCACACCCGCCGTAATGGTGATTTTATTAAGTGGTTTGTAACGTGCCTGTGCAAAATACTGCCATAATAAAAATTGGTCATTGTAATTGCGGATAACATCAAATGCATCACTGGAGGTTTTGCCTTCACGGTCGCTGGCAAGTGAGTTGATTTGAAAACGTTCACCGGTAATACCTGCTCTCCAGGAAAATTTGGCAGATGTTTTGGAATTGATGATGCTGTTGAAACGGATGGTTTCCTGTTCATCATTTACATCTGTAATTAACCAGCGGTTGGTATACGGAGGAACGGGGAGTTCATATTGATAATTATTGAAATCTGTTTTTGTTCGGCTGTATGATACAACGGTACGGATGAAAGTTTGTTTCCCGATATCAAGCGTGTGTTTCGCACCAAAGAGTGAAAAATTACTTTTTACATAGGTATCCTGGTCGCTACGGCTGTAAAAATCAGTACTGTCAATATCTTTTCCGATAAAATCAATATTGCTGATGCCGCCCATACCGAACAATGAAAGTCTGCCGGCTTTTGTTTTCGCAAACTGAATATTGTACACCCAATCCTGGTACCTTGGCACAGCAGCAGTACCTACGTTTAATCCTAATGATTGACCAATCTGCACAAAGGAATAACGGTAACCCACCAGGTACGAAGCACCGTTTTTCTTTTTGCTCAAAGGGCCTTCCAGCATTGCTTCCAAACCGCTGAAGAGGTTTAATTGCAAGGTGCGTTCATGCTTGGTAGTGTTGCCTGTTCTGAAGTTGATATCAAAGACTGCAGCAGTGGCATTGCCATACTCAGCAGGGAAAGCGCCGGTATAAAAATCAGAATTCTTTAAAGCATTAGTGTTGAGTGCTGATATAGGACCACCTGTAGTGCCCAATGTAGAAAAGTGATTAGGACTTGGTGCGGGCAATCCTTCAATACGCCATAAAACACCCGCCGGTGAATTACCACGAACCACAATATCGTTACGGGAATCATTGTTGGAAATAACACCGGCAAAATTGCTCACTAATTTACTGGGGTCGTTACGGCCACCGGCATAACGGGTAACTTCTTCAATACTGAAACTGCGTGCACTGCTGCCGGCAAATTCATTGTTCACGTTTCCTTTTTTGATTTTGCTTCCTTTAATGACTACTTCGTTGAGTGATTTAATGTTTTGCTCAAGGCTCACATCCACAATCACTTCTTTGCCTGTAGTTACTAATATTTCAGGGATGGTGGCTGTCTGGTAACCGCTGAACGTAATACTGATGCTGATGCGGCCTGAAGGAACATTATTTAATTGGAAATTTCCATTGGCATCTGTTACAGAAGAAATGTTGAGTGCTTCAATGGTAACCGTAGCTCCGGCCAGTGGCTTTTCGCTTACTTTATCCAGTACCGTTCCTTTAACTGTTTGGTTGTTGTTTTCTGCTGATGTAAGAAAAGATGACAACAGCACGGTGATGATGAATAGTATTTGCTTCATGGTGAATGATTTTGTGCGCACAAAATTTCAATTCACCGGTTGCAAATCGGTTGACATTTATCAAGATGAAAAACAAACCCTGATTTATTGATATTTATCAATCAGGCTGTAGAGGAGGAACTCATCTTTTTACGGATACGGCTCAGGTGTTCAGGTGTAATACCGATAAATGATGCAATCATATACTGCGGTACCCGTTGAATTACAAAAGGTTCATTTTTTAAAATCGAGAGGTAACGTTCTTCAGGCGACAGCGCCAGTAATCTTGTGATTTGTGTGCTCACATGGATGAAAAGCATTTCAGCCATTTTTCTGCCGAATATTTCAAATACGGGATAATTCAAATACAAAAATTGAATGTCGTCATAACTCAGATTAATCATTTCACATTCTTCCAATGCATCAATATTTTCAGCAGTAGGTGTTTGTGTAAGAAAGCTGGCATAACAGCTGATGTATTCATTCTCAGGAATAAAACCGGTACAAACATCTTTGCCATCTGCCACATAAAAAATCCGTACCAAACCTTTATTGATAAAGCTTACTGTTCTGCTAATTTCTCCCTGTCTTGTAAGGAACTCGCCTTTTTTCAAATATTGAATGGTAAGACGCTGTTCTAAAGCCAACCATTCTTCCTCTTTCAGGTGCGGAATAAGGTTTTTATAATATGCTTTTATCTGTTCAAACATCAACTTAATTTTTGCAGTGCAGCAGTGATTCTTTTCATCGTTTCATCATCGCTCAACTCCTGCGGAACAAACGGTTCACCGATTACTTTTTCATATAACTCAATATAGCGTTGTGAAATTGTATTCACCCATTCATCATTCATTTCCGGAACGGTTTGTCCTTCCTTGCCCATAAAATTGTTGGCAATAAGCCATTCTCTAACAAACTCTTTGCTTAATTGTTTTTGACGTTCGTCGGTTTGCTGGCGTTCTTCAAGACCATCTGCATAAAAATACCGGCTGGAGTCAGGTGTATGTACTTCATCCATCAACACAATTTCACCTTTCAGCTTCCCGAATTCATACTTGGTATCTGCTAAAATCAATCCACGTTTGGCGGCAATTTCTTTACCACGTGCAAATAATTGCAAGGCAAAGTGTCTCAGTTGCTCCCATTCAGCAGCAGTACACAAACCTTTTTCAATAATTTCTTTGGGGCTGATGTCTTCATCATGCCCGGCATCGGCCTTGGTAGAAGGGGTGATGATGGGAGTGGGGAAGAAGTCGTTTTCCTTTAATCCGTCGGGCATGGTTGCTCCGCACAACTCTCTTTTACCGCTTGCATAGGTTCTCCAGGCATGACCTACGAGGTTGCCCCGCACCACCATTTCAATTTTAAAAGGCTCACATTTCTTACCGATGCTCACGTTGGGCGCCGGTACTTCCTGCAACCAGTTGGGGCAGATGTCTTTGGTAGCCTTGAGCATGTATGCAGCAATCTGGTTCAATACTTGTCCTTTATAAGGAATGGGGCGGGGGAGGATAACGTCGAAAGCGCTGATACGGTTACTGGCCACCATTACCAGTATATTGTTTTGAATTGTATAAACATCACGCACTTTGCCGCTGTAAAAAGCGGTTTGATGCTCAAATTGAAATATTGCCATGCAGCGAAAATAATTGAGAACTATTAAGAATGCTTTTTTAATCATCTTTACTTATCTACTTATGTGGAAATTGACGGTTAAGAAATTATTATAATATTAAAAGGTAAACCCTATTTTTGTCGCTAAAGTAAAATCTGCTTTATGAGTAAAATCTCCTTATTTACAGGACTAATGCTCTCTGCGTCGGTTATTTTCATTGCTTGCAATAAAAAAGATGATCCAGCTTCTGCTCAGGCAAGACTGCTTGTAGTAAACGCTGCAATTACACCCAATTCTGTTGCCCCCATTGGCCCCGCCATTGATGTTAGATGGGATGGGCAGTTTATTATTCCTAATGTAATATATGGTGCTCCCGGTGTTACCACAGGTTCTCCTTTTACAGCATTAGGGAATACTACTACTCCTCAATCCTTATTTGCCGGTTCTTATGCAAATGTAAAACCCGGTGCTTTTGGTTTAAATCTTAGAGCAACTTCCAATGCAGTATCACCTCCCGGCGTTAATCTTACAGGTTCTACCTTATTTGACAGAACAACCAGTTTATTGCCCGGCATGAGTTACACAGCTGTTACATTTGACTTTGTTCCGTTGTATCGTGTACATTTAATGGAAGATGATTTAAGTGCACCACCATCAGGCAAAATTAAAGTAAGGTTTATCCATGCTGTGCCACAGGCTATTTTTCAGGCATTGGGAGTTCCCAGAAGGGATACTGTTGATGTTACAGGTTTTGGCGGTTTGTCAACTGCTCCTTTGAATAATACTGCTCTCTATACTGCCAGAACATTTGGAGATGCTTTTCAAAATCCTGTACTTACCAGATTTGCTGCTATTGACAGTGGCAGTTATCGTTTTGGAATTCGTGTTTCAGGAACTCCGGGTTTAAGTCCGGCAACAGGAGCATTAGGCTTATTTCCTGCAAGCGGTAACCCTATCAGATTATTGGAAGGAAGAATTTATACTATCATTGCCCGTTTGCACCCTTCTTCTGCTGCTCCCGGATTACAACCAGGTGTTACCATCATTCAACATAACTAATACCCAATTAAAAACTTGTTTATGACGAAAATTTTTAAAATAGTTTCCTTGATGGTAGCAGCAGTCTGCTTAACTATCAGTGCATATGCACAAACAACAGTTTCCGGTACTATCAAATCCAAATCATCAGGCGAAACCCTTTCTGCGGTTTCAGTTTCTGTAAAAGGAACTACCCGTGGTACGTTTACAGATGATAAAGGAAATTTTAAACTCACTGTTGAAAAATTACCTGCTACATTGGTAGTTTCATCAGTTGGTTTTGAAGATCAGGAAATCAATGTTACATCCGGTGCTTTTCTGGAAGTGAGTCTGGTTTCAAAAGCCGCTATAGGTCAGGAAGTAGTAGTATCTGCAACCCGTGTAGCTACCAGAATTCTGGAATCACCTGTATCTATTGAACGCCTTGGCGCACAGCAATTGCGTGAAACGCCTCAGGCTTCGTTTTACGATGCTGTTCAAAACTTAAAAGGTGTTGATTTTGTACGTTCAGGTTTAATTTTCGGTACCATTGGTACACGTGGTTTTAACGGTAGCGGTAACGTACGTTTCAACCAGTTTACAGATGGAATGGATAACCAGGCTCCCGGTTTGAACTTTTCTGTTGCAAACATAGTGGGCTTAACAGAACTGGATGTAGATAATGTGGAATTACTGCCCGGTGCCTCTTCTGCTCTTTATGGAAGTGGTGGCATGAACGGTACATTATTAATTAACAGTAAGAACCCATTTAAATATCAGGGCTTAAGTTTTCAGGTAAAACAGGGCATCATGCACACAGACGGACGTCAGCGTCCCGCCTCTCCGTATTACGACTGGAACTTCCGCTGGGGTAAAAAGATTTCTGAAAAATTTGCATTTAAACTTGCCGGACAATATTTGCAGGCACAGGACTGGCAGGCCAATGACCTCCGTAATTATGATGTTGTAAATGGTACTACCGTTTTTGGTGACCGCAATAAACCCAGTTATAATGGTGTGAATGTGTATGGCGATCAGATTGGTTCCACTCCTCCTGTTGTAAATATGCGTGCTTCTATTAGAGGTAGTGTATTTCAACAAACTTATGCCTTTGTGTATGCACAGGCAATAAGCGGTGGAGCAACTCCTCAGCAAGCAGATGCGATTGCAAGGGCACAAGCTACTGCAAATGCCAATAATACAACTAACAGCTTATTTGCAACTGGTTCAGATTCTATTATAAGCCGCACCGGTTTTGCAGAAAGAGATATAGTGGATTATAATACCTACAACATTAAATTCAATGGCGGGTTGTACTACAAAATCAAACCCAATCTTGAATTGTCGTTGGTAGGTTACTGGGGCGCTGCCACAACTGTTTATACAGGAGCTGACAGGTATTCTTTAAAAAACGCACAGATTGGCCAGTATAAATTAGAATTAAAAGGCGATAACTTTTTTGTAAAAGGTTATACCATCCAGGAAAATGCAGGTGACTCTTATGCAGCTACTATCCTTGCTTCTCAAATGCTGCAAAGAACTTCAGAAAGTGCTACACAGTGGTTCCCTACTTATATTGGAACATGGGCCGCTGCAAGAGGAGGATCACTTCCCGGATTTACAGGTGTAAACTTCTCTGAAGATCAGGCACATGCGCTTGCCCGTCAGGCAGCTGATGCCAATCGTCCCCAACCCGGTACTCCTGCTTTTCAAAACTTATTAAACTCCGTTGCAAGCGTACCTATCTCCAGAGGTGGTGCACAGTTTTTTGATAAAACAGATATGTATGTTGTGGATGGTATGTACAACTTCAAAAAGATTACCTGGGCTGAAGTACAAGTGGGCGGTTTGTTCCGTCGTTTCTCATTGAATTCAGCAGGTACTTTGTTTACTGATACATTAGGTAAGCGTATCGGCATTAATGAACTGGGTGGTTATATCCAGATTCAGAAAGATGTAACTGACTGGTTAAAAATAAACGTAGCTGGCCGTTATGATAAGAACTCAAACTTTAAAGGTCGCTTTACTCCAAGAGCTACTGCTACCATTAAAGTAGCAAAAGATAACTTTGTTCGTCTTTCTTATCAGCAAGCCTACCGTTTCCCCACAACTCAAAACCAATACATCAATCTTCCACTTGGTACAAGAAGCAACATGCTTATTGGTGGCTTGAAAGAAATCTGGGATTCTTACAACTTCGACAACAACCGTGTATGGGATAGTGCTACTGTAGGCCGTGCTGCACGTGGACAGGGTACATTGAGTGCTGCCAATGCTTTTACGTACAAAGAATTCAATCCTGAAGTTGTAAACTCATTTGAAATAGGGTATCGTGGTGTTATCGGCAAGAAATTATTGTTTGATGCGTATGCTTTCTATGCTATTTACTCAAATTTTATTTCTACTGTTATTCTGGTACAGTCTCCCGGTACAGCTAATCAACGCACGTTTGGCATGCCTGTAAATGCTGAGGGTACTGTAAAAACCTTTGGATGGGGTGCAAGTATTGACTGGAAAGTGTACAAGAATTTCAGTTTAAGCAGTAACGTTTCCTACAATGAATTGAACAATGCTCCTGATGGTCAGTTAGCCTTCTTCAACACTTCACCCTGGCGCTACAACATTACTGTAGCTAACAGTAAGATTACAAAGAATATTGGTATTGGTGCTACTTACAGATGGCAGTCTGCTATTGATCGCTGGGAGTCTACCTTCCTGCAAGGTCCGCTGGATGCCTTTGGTGTTTTGGATGCTCAGGTTACATTCCGTATCAACAAAACAAAGAATGCCATTAAAATCGGAGCAAATAACCTCCTTAACAAATATTACAAAACAGCTTACGCTAATCCTGACATTGGAGGATTGTACTATGTAAGTTTTGGTTATAATATTTTCTAATTCAGAACGATTCAGAATAAAATCCCTTTGCTAAAATGCAAAGGGATTTTTTTTTACTCATGGTTTTAATTGATATTTGGATGGTAGGAAATGAGCCATAAATTTTCGTGCTATTATACAAGGCGGCGATGAACATTTTATGAAGAATCAGATGAGACAAATTTCTAAAACTATAAAATACTCATGAAAACAATTCTGTTTGATACGCCTGCATCACGAAAAGCCTTGTATCCTTTTACAGGTATAAGAGCTGTGGCTGATATACGCAATGGCATTTTTACCATAAGAGAACGATGGGAAGAATTGCTGCAAACAAACAGTTTTATACTAACTGAAAACTATCTGCAGCATCATGTTGAAGAATTGAATGATGAACTGCTTTATATCAATACCTCTGCTTTACCCGCTACTCATTTGATACAGGCTATACAGGATTTAAAATTAAATCAGGGTCTGTATCAAAACGAAGATATCCTTGCAATTAAATCAACCGTTCAGTTGCCTTTTGGATTTACGAAAGATGATTGCAGCGATTTAGATTGGAAATCGTACAGCGATAAGATTCATTTCCTGCGTGCGCCTTTTCAGATTACGCAACAGGCACACATTATGCTGGAAATGGATTTCAAACGGTTCACAATGGGCAGAACATCTGCTCCCATATCTTCTACGAATACAATCAGCAACAGCCAAAACATTTTTTTAGAAGAAGGTGCCGTAATGGAACATTGCATCATCAATGCTGCTGATGCATATGTTTATATTGGCAACAATACATTGCTTATGGAAGGGTGCATGATTCGTGGTTCGTTTGCCGCACTGGAAAAAACTGTGGTGAAAATGGGTACTAAAATTTACGGTACTGCTATTGCCGGTAAACAATGCACCATCGGCGGTGAAATTAAAAACACGGTCTTTTTTGATTATTCCAATAAAGCACATGATGGCTACGTGGGTGATGCCGTAATAGGCAGTTGGTGTAATCTGGGTGCGGGTACATCTGCTTCCAATGTAAAAAATACAGCAGGCGAAATAAAAATTTGGAATCCGCTTCTGCACCAATGGATCGCAGCAGGTACAAAATGCGGCCTTATGCTGGGTGATTATTCACGCACAGGCATCAATACTTCGTTGAATACAGGTACTGTTACCGGTGTGTGCTGCAATATTGTAAGTGAGGGTATTCCCCCAAAGTATATTCCTGATTTTACATGGAATACCGGCACCGGCGAACATTTTGTTTTTGATAAAGCCATTGCTTCTATCAGCAACTGGGCAAAAATGAAACAGCAGGAGATCACTGAAACAGAAACTCAAATTCTTCAATACATTTACAACTCAATTTAATTACAATTTTTATGCGCAAACAAATAGCAGCGGCCAACTGGAAAATGAATTTAACGTATCAGCAGGGCGAACAATTGATGAATGATTTATTGCAAACACCTCATAGCCTGAAGGAACACCAACTGGCGGTGTTTGGCATACCGTTTCCTTACCTTACTATGGTGATTGAAAAATTAAAAGGTAAAGCACATACAGGTGTGGCTGCACAAAACTGTTCTCAACATAAGGCAGGTGCATACACCGGAGAAACATCAGCAGAAATGCTGCAATCCATAGGTGTGGAGTTTGTAATTCTTGGTCATAGCGAACGCCGTGAGTACTTTCATGAAACCAATCAATTACTGGCAGAGAAATTAAACAGTGCACTGAGTTATGGATTAACACCCATCTTTTGCTGTGGTGAGTCATTAAGCATACGTGAAGCAGAAACACAAAATAGTTTTGTAGAAACACAATTGCGTGAAAGTTTGTTTCATTTAAGTGCTGCAGATTTACAAAAGATTGTTATTGCTTATGAACCCATATGGGCCATTGGCACAGGCAAAACAGCAAGTGCAGAGCAGGCGCAGGATATGCACGCACATTTGCGTAGTGTGCTTGCTGCTCAATACGGAACAGAAGTGGCCAACAATATTTCTATACTGTACGGTGGAAGTGTAAAGGGCAGCAATGCAGCTGAAATTTTTGGTAAGCCTGATGTAGATGGTGGATTGGTGGGAGGCGCTTCTTTAAAAGCAGATGAGTTTGCACAAATCATCAATGCACTCAAGTAAATGAAGCGAAATAAAAATTTACAACCGCTATCAAGGCAGCATCACAATGCTTTGATGGCGGTTTTGCTTTTGAAAAAAGGTGTACAAAAGAGAGCGGATGTACAGGTGATGCAGGATTTTATTCTTGCTGTATGGAAAGATGAATTACAGCCGCATTTTGAAGCAGAAGAAAAATGGCTGTCAGTTGCAACGCATCATCCTCACTTAACATCCCTCCATCAACGTATGTTGCAGGACCATGAAACAATACGAAAATATATCTATCAATTCTATACAACTGTTTCAACACATGAAATTGTACAATCCTTTTATGAGTTACTGGAGCAGCATGTGCGGTTTGAAGAACGGACGTATTTTCCAGCACTGGAGCAATATCTTTCTGTTAAGGAATTACAAATTATCGGTACACATGTAGCCGATAATTCAGTGCAAAGTTGTGCTCAGTTTCCTGTGAAGTTTTGGGAGTGAGTTTTTAGTATCTTACAAACCGGTTGCATTTTGCAACTCAATCATTTCAATTTATATTCAGCGAAGAAGCGGGTAGAAAAATCCGTTTGTTTTAAAATTCAAAACTAGAACAGCTTTATGGCCAAGGTATTGATTTTATTTGCACACCCTGCACTGGAAAAATCAAGAGTGCATAAACGATTACTGGCTCAAATTCCGGCAGTTGCTGATGTACATCTTCATGATTTGTATGAACACTATCCCAACTTTGATATTGATATTGTAACCGAACAACAACTGCTGCTGCAGCATGATGTGATTATATTTCAGCATCCGTTGTATTGGTACAGTTCTCCGGCACTCATTAAACAATGGCTGGATCTTGTGCTGGAACATGGCTGGGCTTATGGCAGCAAGGGTACAGCCTTAGCCGGAAAAAAATGGTTACAGGTTATTTCTTCCGGTGGTTCTGCTGAAGCATATAAAGAAACAGGGCGCAATAAATTTACACTTTCACAATTCCTGCTTCCTTTCCGTCAAACAGCTGCTTTATGCGGTATGGAATTTTTGCCACCATTTGCAGTGCACGGTACACATCGGTTAAATGATGCAGATATTGAGCTGCACGCATTGCAGTATGAGCAGATGTTGTTTGCACTTCGTCAAAACCGTATTACACACGATGAACTTAAAAGTGTGCAGTACATGAATGATATTATACCTATTCCTCAAGCTATTCAATCTTAAACATCAATGGACAGCAACAGTTTTCTTTTTCAGGCATTTGTATATTTAGGCGCTGCCGTAATTATGGTGCCGGTAGCGAAAAAACTCGGATTGGGTTCGGTGCTTGGCTATTTAATAGCCGGCATTCTCATAGGCCCTACTGTACTTGAGTTTATCGGCAGCGAAGGACAGGACATTATGCACTTTGCAGAGTTTGGAGTTGTAATGATGTTATTCATTATTGGTTTGGAACTGGAGCCTGCGTTGTTATGGAAACTACGGAAAGCCATTCTAGGTTTGGGCGGATTACAGGTATTGGTAACAGCTGTTATCATTTCAATAGCTGCTTTTTTGATACAGTTGCCCTGGCAATCAGCAATAGCAGTGGGTTTAACCTTGGCTTTGAGTTCTACAGCCATCGTTTTGCAAACACTGGCTGAAAAAGGATTGAATCAAACAACAGCCGGCAGAAGTGCGTTTGCTGTTTTGCTGTTTCAGGATATCGCTGTCATCCCTATGCTGGCTTTATTTCCCCTGCTTTCTATTGCAGGGCTTGCAAGCGGTGAAGAAGCTGCTCATTCCTCCATTAACTGGATTGAAACGCAGGCAGGCTGGTTACGTACACTCATTGCTGCGGCCGCTGTGTTACTTATTATTATTGGTGGTCGTTATCTGGTGCCGCCTCTGTTCCGCCTGGTGGCAGCTACACATCTCCGTGAGTTATTTACGGCTACTGCTTTGTTACTGGTGGTGGGGATTGCTGTGCTCATGTCAGTAGTTGGATTAAGTCCGGCATTAGGAACGTTTCTTGGAGGAGTTATCCTTGCCAGCAGTGAATTTAAACATGAACTGGAAAGTGATATCGAACCTTTTAAGGGTTACTGCTCGGTTTATTTTTTATTGCTGTGGGGGCTTCTATCAATTTTGAATTGATTATGCAGCAGCCGGTACTTATCCTTTCATTGGTATTAGGGTTGATGTCAATCAAAGCAATTGTGTTATTGGTATTAGGAAAATTATTTGGATTAAAGATAGATCAGAATATTACATTCTCATCTTCCTTATCGCAGGTAGGTGAGTTTGCGTTTGTATTGTTGAGCTTGTCCCTCACTGAAGGGATTGTTGCGAAGAATTATGTTGATATTCTGATGGCCGTTGTAGCTATAAGTATGGCATTAACGCCCATTGCGTTTTTTCTCAATGAAAAAATAGTATTACCGGCGTTGTCAAAACGTAATGTTGCAGCAGCTATGGAGCGTGAGCCGGATGCTGTAGCTGAAAAAAATCCGGTAATCATTGCAGGCTTTGGTCATTTCGGGAATACGGTAGGTCGTTTTTTGCGTGCACATGGTATAGGTACCACTATCCTTGATGTGGATGGTGAACGTGTAGATTTTTTACGGAAGATGGGATTCAAAGTGTATTATGGAGATGCAAGCCGTTATGATTTGCTGCATGCAGCCGGCGCAGCAGAAGCTAAAATAATCATCATTACCATTGATGAACCTGCCAAGCGTTTGCAGATGATTGAAACTATCAAAAAATATTTTCCTGATTTACAGATTCTGGTACGCAGCCGCAACCGTTATGATGCATATGAGCAAATGAATGCCGGTATGCTCCACATTTACAGAGAAACCATTGATACGGCGCTGCGTATGGGTGTAGATGCATTGAAGATGATGGGGCACCGTGCATATACGGCTCAACGCAGTGCTCAAACATTTTTTAAATACGATGAACAGAAACTCAAAGATCTGGCAAAGCTGCATACGGATGAAGCAGCCTACATCAGTCAGGCAAAAGAATACATTGAGGAACTGGAACGCATCATCAGTACAGACGGGCAGCAACTGCATCTTACAAAAGATGCCGGATGGGATGAAGAAAGTTTGATAGCAGATGCTAAAAACTGGGTTGAGAAAAATAAATAAGAATGGTTATTTCATAATAAACTGTGCACGCTCCAACCTGTCGTTAATAGCCGCACCAATGCCTTGTGAAGGTAAACGCTCGGTTAAAACAACAGATGCTTTCATAGTATCCGCTACACGTAATATTTTAAATAAATTTTTTGCTGCTTCGTCCAAACTGCCCGAAGGGGAGAGGATAAACTGTTGTTCTTTTGGTATATCAGGATGATACGATTGAAAATTGATGAGAACTATTTTTTCATCTTCAAACCTGCGCAGCAGTTCTTCCATTACACCCATGTGTAACGGTGTGTGTGTAGCATAATGACTTTTCAATTGACCCGGCGCATCAGGATTTTCAGTAATTGATTGTTTGATGATTACTTTTTGCTGAAGAATGCTTTCAATTTGCTCATGTGTAATGCCGCCGAGGCGATAGATCTCCGGTTCATCATCATCATTCCATCCAAGTATGGTTGATTCAACACCCACTGTGCATTCGCCGCCATCCAGCACATAACTGATTTTACCATCTAAGTTTTCAAGCACATGCTGTGCGGATGTGGGGCTTACATAGCCTGATGGATTGGCGCTGGGAGCAGCCACAGGAAAATTCAATTGTTCCAGCAATTGCAATGTAAGCGGATGATTGGGTACACGTATTGCCACACGATTACTTCCTGCAGTAACTATATCAGGAATTGTATTTTGTTTTTGCAGCAATAAGGTTAGAGGTCCGGGCCAAAACGTATTTGCCAGTAATGCAGCCTTGGCCGGAGTATTTTGCACATACAGTTGTGCCTGTGCCCATGAATGCACATGAACAATCAAGGGATTGAATTGAGGCCGTTGTTTTACGGCGTAGATTTTTAACACCGCATCTTCATTCAATGCATTAGCTGCCAATCCATACACTGTTTCTGTGGGAATGCTTACCAGTTCTCCTGTTTGTAACAGGGAAGCAGCCAATGAAATATCAGTACCTGATTGCGTTGTCATGGCTGCAAATCTACGGGAAGCTTTTCAGGATGATAATGGTTTATCTTATTCAAAAACAGATGTGTTGATGTCTGGTCTTCACTGGGTGCATACATCATATCAAATTTAGCACCATATACAAACTCCTGATACGTGTAAGAAGCACGACTCACCACATTGTTTGCAAACTCGTCATCATAACCCGTAACAAATACCATTACTTCCGTTTCTGTTTCTTCAAAATCTTTTTTGGTAAACTGGTAGTAGGGACTTGTTTCGGTTATGGCATGCACCAGCGTCCAGTTAGATATAAGGGTATTGGCTTTTGCAAGCTCCAGATCCAAACTGAAAAAGTTGTTTCTCTTGAAACCATTTTCATCGGCTACTTTTAATACTGCCGTAACTTTTACTTCTACATTTGTGAGAAAATGATTTTTATAAGGTGCCAAACGAAACATGAGTGCATATCCATCTTTGTATGGTGAAAACAATGCATTATGAGAGTAAATAAGATAGGCTTTTGGTTGTGAAAATCTTCCATACAACAAACCTGTAGCCAGCGCAAACATTAATAAACCGGTGAGCGCTTCAAATGATGCAACAGCATTAACTGTAAGGGATGAAGGATATACATGACCATATCCTACCGTGGTAAGTGTTTGTGCACTGAAATAAAAGGCTTCCCAGAATTTTCCATATTGAGAAGTTTGCTCCATGCCGCCTAATTGCTCCACACCTATAAAGTAAAAGATGGTAGCAAAAAATAAGTTGACCAGTAAGTAAGTTATGAAAATAACGGCTAAAAATTTCCAGGTTGAAATTTTTAACATGAACTGATAACCACTGAATTGATTAAGAAATGGAATGCCACGAAACTTGATATTGGGCTTGCCATCTTTTTCAAAAAAGCGACCACCGCTCTGTCTGCTGTCAACACTTAAGCCGGTTTCCCGGTTTTCTTTTGCATTTTTGCTGATGCGGAAGGAGCGTGCCATTTACGTAATTGTCTGTAAATCTACAAAAAAGAAGTTTACTGAAAAGAGCCCTCCATTATTACAATCAAATTTGTTATTACATTTAAACCCTCATCAAATTCCTCTGCATGCATTTGTCAAAGTTATTTGCTTCCAATATTTTATGGAGAGGAATGTATTTATTCACTTCAATGATTGTAACGGTGCTCATGGCCCGCTTTCTTGAGGCTGAGCTTACGGGCAACCTGCTTTACAATATAAGCATGCTCACATTTGTGTTTATGGCATGTTCCTTAAGTCTGGATGCTGCATTGATTTATTTTTCTGCATCGGGAAAAATTACACTGGCCCGGTTGTTTACTATAACTGTAATCTGGCTTTTGATAGCACTGCTTATTGCATTGCCTGTTGTATATATGCTGCAGTTCTATAAAGTAGTTTTAATTACTGTTGATTCTTTTTTTATGTATGCAGTTTTATTTATCGGAGGTAATCTGCTCATTACCTATTTCAGCAGTTTTTTTTATGCCCGGCATCAAAATCATATTCCCAATTTAATTTTCATAGGTGTTAACCTATTGCTCATTGTTTATTTACTTTTTTCAAGGGGAACTTCGTCAGTAGATTTATCAAGAGAGGTGTTTATTCAACTTTATTTTTATTCCTTTTTATTGCAGGGACTACTGTGTGCTGTATTGTTTATTGTTTATAATAAAAAATCCGTAAGCTTTTCGATGCCTCCATATGTTGAATGGTCAGAGGTTTGGAAATATGCATCAAAAGCGTTTATAGCCAATCTGCTTGCGTTTTTACTTACACGGGTTGATTACTGGATAATTGAATTGCTTACAAAAGATAATGCTGCTCTTGGTAATTACATACAGGCATCAAGATTGGTACAGCTTTTTCAAATGCTCCCTGTTATACTGGCTACTACTGTTTTCCCTGCGGTTTCATCAGGTTTAAGAAACGGAATGATAGAGGTAATTCAAACACTGAGCAGGTTATTGCTCGTCTTTTATCTGCTTCTCATCGTTCTGTTTGCATGTATAGGTTACTGGTTATTTCCGTTGGTTTTTGGAGCAAGTTTTTCTGATATGTATTTTGTGTTTTTACTGCTTTCTCCCGGTTTAATTGCCACAATGGTAATGGCGCTTATCTGTTCATACCTTGCAGCTGTAAATAAAATTGAACGTAACATATGGGTGTCAGCAGCCGGACTGGCATTTATTATATCCGTTGATTTTATTGTAATTCCGTATGCAGGTATCAATGGTGCAGCAATAGTATGCAGTGCAGGGTATATTATCAGCTTTGCCGTTTCTTTTTATTTTCTGAAGAAGGAAGCTGCCATATCAGCAAAGGATTTTATTGTTCTTCAAAAAAAAGATATTGGCTTTTTATTAAGCAAACTCAGTTTCAATAACAGAAATACCGGCAGGTAATTGTTGCCGGGAGGGTATAAAAAATGCAAGGTTGCAATCTTTATATGTTCGGATGCGTTGCAGTGATTGCGCAGCAACTGCTTCATAAGCTATATAATTTCGTTGTTCAAAAAAATCATATACCTGTTGGGTTGATTGGTCATAACGACCCAGCGTTTCTCCGCTAATTTCTATTGCCACAACGGGTCTGTTTGTTGCAAGCAGCAACTTCATACCTTCAAGCACCTGCAGTTCATAACCTTCTACATCAATTTTTACCAATGTAACAGATTGCAGGTTGTGCTGTAAAATAAATTCGTCAACTGGCAGCACATTAATAAGCTCTGTAGTGCCTGTTGCATTTTCTGCTGCTTTAAAACCTGTCATACCTCTGTTTTGTTCTGATGCAAGATGAAGCAGGAGCTGTTCCTTTTGTTTTCCTGCTGCTGCATGTACCGGTTTGATGTGGTTGTAATGATTGAGTTGAATATGATATGTAAGTTTATTAAATGTGCACGCTGAAGGTTCAAATGCATAAACTGTACATTCTTTTTCTTTATGTGCAGTAAGTAAGGAGTATAATCCAATATTGGCGCCAATATCAAGCACCGTACATTCAGGTGTAACAAAGTTAATAAACATTGTACCTTCCTTCTCTTCATATGCTCCATACCAGAACAGTTCTCTTTCAATATGATCAACATTAGCCAGCTTCATCAAAAAACCGGCCTTTGTTTTTTTAATGAATGCATGATCAAGCAGTTGAAAATACTTCAACAGGTGAAGTAAAAATTTCTGACCCCTGAACGGAAACGAAAAGTTCCGGACATAAAAGCCAATGAAAGAAATCAACAATCTTCTCATATGCGAAACCCGAATATAAATGAAATATGAATCCATCTTGCCGTAATTGGCTAATTTGCGTTCAATGAATTCCCGAATGCGCATATTATGGCTGTGCAGTTGGTATCCGCATGATGCTGATACATTTGATGGTGATTTCATTGAGCGCCAGGCAAGGGCAGCAGCTTCATTGCATACAATAGATGTAATTCATGTAGTTCAAAAACGGGAACTTCTGCATACGGAACAACCCCGTGTAGTTCAGAAAAATGAACACAATCTTTCAGTAACAATTGTGTATGTATCAAACAAAGGATTATTCAGGCAGGCAGCACATACAGTTCTTTTTAACCTTCGTTATTACAGGATCCTGCTTAAAACAATCAGCAACTATATACATAAAGAAGGTATGCCGGATTTAGTACACCTGCAGGTGCCTGTAAAAATGGGAGCGGGGGCATTATGGCTGAAAAAAAAATATGGAATTCCTTTTGTAGTAACAGAGCATGCTAACAGGTATCATAACGGTGATTGGGAAGCAGTGAGTGATGCTTCATTTCTTTTTCGTAAACTCACACATTCAGTTATTAAACAAACCGATGCACTTGTTACTGTAAGTCAGTACCTGGGTGAAGCAATAAATACATATGTACAGCCCAAAGCGTTTACCGTTGTCCCCAATGTGGTAGATACGTCTTTGTTTACATACCATCCTTTTGCTGCAGCTACGCCCACATTCAGATTTTTGCATGTAAGTAATCTTGCACCGGTAAAAAATCCGCAGCTTATGATGGATGCCGTTAAGCTGTTTTTTGATAATGGTGGCGATGCAGAATTTGTATTTACCGGCAATCTTACTGATGAATGGAAATTATATGCACAGGCCATTGGAATACCGGATAACAAAGTTGCATTTCAGGGTGAAGTACCGTATGAGCATGTGGCAAAAGAAATGAAACAGGCACATGCTTTTTTCATCTTCAGTAAAAGTGAAACCTTCAGTTGTGCTGCTGCTGAAGCGTTGTGCTGCGGATTACCGGTAGCAGCCGCACGGGTGGGTGCATTACCTGAGCTGCTCAATACATCCAATGCCGTATTTGCTGATGCCACAAATGATGCAGCTGCATTTGCTCGTTCATTAATGCAGTTACAGCAAACATATCACTTATTTAACCGCAGTGCCATAGCTGCAAATGCTTCAGCATTGTACAACTATAATAAAATAGCAGAACAGATAAACTCTGTGTATAAAACGGTAATTGAAAAAAAGAGGAAATGAAAAGGATTTAACTGCTCAGTTTCTTTACCAAATCAATATAATCCTGCATTGCTTTTTCCTTTGAAGTGCCTTTGAGCGCTTCCCACGCTTCATATTTTGCTTTGGCTACAAAATCAAAAGGGTTAGCAGGTGCTTCTGTATTAACATCACCTTCACTGGCTTGTTTATAAAGAGAGTAGAGTTGTAACAGTGTTTCGTTACTGGGTCGTTCGCTGATTGTTTTGCTTTCGGCTACGGCGTTTTCAAATTGATGTAAGAGTTCCATAATGCAATAAGTTTAGGCGAAAATAAGGATTTGCCGTTAAACCTGTTTTTCCAAAACGGCAAATTCCATAATTTGTAAGTGGCGGCCATGCATACCATCTTCCTCAAATGGCTTCCGCTCACCGGTATCAACATAACCATGGCGCATGTACCAGTCAATAAGTTCCCTGCGCACAGAAATCACATGCATATAAATGGCAATACAACCTCTATCTCTTGTATGTATTTCAGCGGCTTGCAATAATTGTTTGCCTATGCCTTTGCCCTGCAGAAAGGGTGTTACTGCAAACATGCCCAGGTACATTTTAGCACCATGCTGCTGCAGGTTTACCGTGCCCAAAGGTTTACCGCCATCATCAATGTAAAGAAGTGTAACGGCTCCCGGCTGCTGCATCGCTTCCAGTACGGTGGCTTCATTGGTACGTACATCACCATCTATCAAATGCGCTTCTGTAGTCCAGCCTTTGGTGGAGGCCTCACCACGGTAAGCACTGTTAAGCAATTGTACAATAGCAGCTGCATCTGTAACAGTAGCCGTTCTCAGTTCCATTGGTAATAAAAAATTAATCTCTGTAGTTTAAAGCAGGTTTACGATCACCTATCAACGCCTTGTATTGATAAGTACCAATTGATTGAATAAACTCTTCTTTGGCTTTAAGAATAAGTACAGGGTTTAAAAATAAATCTATCGCTGTCATGGCCATTGTTTTGGCAGCCACCATCATTCCCTTGGTTCCAATTTCAGTACCGCCTGCTGCCACGGCCTGCCAGCTATGTGCAGCCGTACCCGGCACCCAGGTAGCTGCACGCATACCCACGGTGGGTACAGCATAACTTACATCGCCCACATCGGTACTGCCACCACCGCTTTCTCTGGGCGTATTTAAAGGTTTAATGATGCCTGCATTCGATAAGGGTGGGGGTGTAATGTCAAAGGTTGTTTGCATTTTTCGGGCAAATTCCATCTCTTCCTGAGTGTACTGTACACCACCGGTAAGTTCCAGATTTTTATACATTACCTCAGCCAGACTATTATTGATGAGCAAATCATGTACGCCGCCTATTATTTCATATTCCATTCTTGTTTCAGTGCCAAGCGCTGCTCCTTTGCCTGTATTTACAATGCGTTCAAATATGGGTTGCAACACATCTTTTTTAGGATGACGCACGGTGTAATATACTTCCGCAAAATCAGGCACAACATTAGGAGCCAAACCACCTCTTGTAATAACATAATGAATGCGTGTTTCCTGCGGTACATGCTCACGCATCATGTTAACCATATTATTCATAGCCTCCACAGCATCAAGTGAGGAGCGGCCACGCTCAGGTGCGCCGCTTGCATGTGCAGAAATGCCATAGAATCGAAACTTGGCCGAGATGTTTGCCAGTGAGCTTGAAGTCGAAATCATATTTTCACTGCCTGGGTGCCAGTGAATGGCTACATCTACATCTTTAAAAAAGCCCTCCCGTACCAGATAAATTTTTCCTCCGCCACCTTCCTCTGCCGGACAGCCAAAGACCTTAATGGTGCCCGTAAGTTTTTTTTGTGCTATTAGTTCTTTAATGGCAATACCACTGGCTACTGAGGCTACACCAAACAAATGATGACCACAGGCATGACCTGCACTTTTACCTGCACTTGTTTTTACCGGGGCATTGGTTTGTGATAAACCGGGTAACGCATCAAACTCTGCAAGAATGCCAATAACCGGACTGCCGCTGCCATAGCTTGCTACAAATGCGGTGGGCATGCCTGCCACGCCGGTTTCTACAGTAAAACCATTCTCTTTTAAAGTTTGTTGCAGCAGGGAACTGCTTTGCACCTCTTTATAACCCACTTCAGCAAAGTTCCAGATGCTGAAAGCTGCCGTCTTATACGGTTCATACCGGCTTTGTATTTGTGCAGAGGCTTCCTGTTTTAATGCATCCGCCTTTGAAACGGTGGCTTTCTTTTGTGCTGAAGTATGCAGTGCCAGTAATGAGGCAACTGCCAATATCATTATTCTCATGTGCAGTTATAAAAGTTTAAAAAGTGAATGTAACAAATGAACAGCTACTCACCATCCTAAAATATCCACCAGCCCTTTAAAAGCAATAACAATACCTATAAATGTAAATATATACAGTACATACTTAAAGCTCTGGCCCTGCTGAAACATAAAGAGACTCAATAAAAAGCTTAACAGCATAACGCCGCCACCAATGCCAGTGAGGATAAAACCGATATCACGCCTGCGTGCAATGCATATGCGTTTCCATTCGGTGAGAATAAACTGCACCTGCTCATCAGGCAACTGTAATTCTTTTAAACGGCTTTCCAATCCGGAGGCTGCCATACCTTCTGTCCTCCATTGTTTGATTTTTTGAATAAAGGGTTGGAGCTGATTTGTATCCATACAGCAAGCTTTGGTGAAAGTTAAATCTTTTTTTGAAACCGATGTATAGTGAGTAAAGATGGTTTTGAGCCAGCTATACAGCAAGGTCTCTTGCCAGGGACCTTGCTGTATAAAGCGCATTACACTGCATATTGCTTACAGATTACAAAGCATTTCATATGTTGTAATTAATCATTTTTAAGCCAGGCTAATGCTTTATCAATTTCAGTAAATACTTTAATATTCACGCCCCTGTTAACGGCAACTGTTTCACCAAACCTATTTTTGTCAATCAATGGTTCTCTGCCCAAAAGAGCTATTTTGCTGGATATAGCCAACGCATGTTTCACTTTGTATTGAGCAAGGGCTTCTGCATATTGATAGCGTTCAAAAAAAGGAACATTCCCCGTTACCTTGCAGATATCAACTATTATCTTCTGTTTATTGTAAATGACACAGGTATCTATTGAAAGTTTGCATAGATTAATTGCCCGTTCAAGTGTATAGTTACCGCTGGCAATCAGGGTTATAAAATCGTTACCGTCAATTGTTTCTACATTAAAATCAGCATCATTGTTTTCCATGTTCATTTATTTCAGTTAATCGAATGTTGAGAGGGTAAAGGTCATGAAAAACCATTCAGGCATAAAATTTTTTTTTTTATTGATAACTCCACTAATCGAAAAAAAACAATTTGTGAGAAAGATACCCATCAGTAACAAAACGCAATGTCCACCGGGGCAACAGCAAAATAAATAAAATATTAGGGAAACATTCCTAATCATCAAGGTCCTCTGAAAGGGACCTTACGCAATAAATAAATAAAGCATTGTTACTTACATCGGGTAAATAAATGAAGCTTTAACAAGGGAGACATTGCTTCAAAAAAAAATCACCAACCCTATGTTCCTTAGAGCATACAATAAATTTTAATATTTGGTTTACGGAAAACATAACTGATAAACAGGGATATTACAGTAATTATATCGGCAGTACTTTTTTAAAGATAGGGCTGGCCTTTTTTGAAGCACCCTTTGCCTCTGATTTTTTAGACGATTTTATATTGCCCGGCATAAATGTGATACCATTCTTTGTTTTTATTTTTTTTAAATTATTACTTACACCAAAACTTATTATGATGCTATAAGATTGATTTCGCTTTATGAATTGAGGTATTGCTTCATCAACATTTATCATGCCCCATTGTGCCTGCACCTGTACCTGTAAACGGGGTACAAGCCAAAGACCTAAAGAACTTATGAACCCGGCATCTATTTTTTCAGGTTTTGTTCGTATGAAAATTCCATCAGCAGAATTAGCAAGCAAAACACTTCCATAAGCACCTGCTCCCGCAAATAAATTCATATTATTATTTAAATAAAATTGATACTGCAATGGAATTCTTAGGTAATGCAACTTTGCTGTTTCAAATGATGAATTTGAATTGCTTTTTGCTTTTGGTGAAAAATTCTGATAGCCTAAAGCCGTTTGCCATCTTCCGGTATAACGTTGTCCAAAGAGAAAACTAATGCCCAAGCCGAAGGAAAAACTGCTAACGGGGGTAGCAATTGAAACCGCTTTCGGTTGTGTAAACCGATAGAAACCAAGGGGCACATCCACAGATATAATTGGATAAGTTGTGCCCTTACCGTTACTGTCTGGTAAATATTTACTTTTTACAAATTCAAATTGATGATCATTCGTGCAGAAATGATACGTTGATATTTCCTTTGCACCGGCTTTACCAGATAAAAATATACTTAAACCAATCAGATACCATTTCATAGATACAAGGTAGTTTAATTTTTTTTCGTATCAAACTGGTTACAAAACCCAATGTCTACCGGGGCACCAGCTAAATAAATGAAATATTAAAAAGGGAGACATTGCTTTGGAAAAAAATATATAGATACAGACGTTTGGGGATATTACCATACCGTTCACCGATGCACATGGCCGGGAGCGGCTCGTAATGACGTGGAGGGGTAGGGCTGGGAAACGTCATTTAACGGATGTACATGAAACAATATTTCATTGCAAGCACAAAAAGGTTTAGTGCATAAGCTTACCCGTGCCAATCTCCCGTTAAAAAGAATGTATAACCCACGGAAACATATCTCAATAAACAAAGCAGGGCACAATAAAAGGTTTAATGGGGACACTTACTTAAAAAATTTAATAAATCCATGACTGAATAAAGAAAAAAAGCAGCAGGCACTGTATCGCTGCTGCTTTTTAATTGTATGACCTGTTGAACTTAATCATCAAGTTCTACATCGTCCATTTCATCAATATTGGATAAAATTTTATTAAAGAGAGCTGTATTGTTGTTTTTGGAAATTATGATTGTACCATTGGTAAGGGTGGCGCTGTTTAGCTGTGATGTTGTAATGCCATTTAAAAGCAGTGAAAGATTGAAGGTAGAAAGCAAGCGGTAATCATCAGTGCCGGTTAATACTACATTTTCAGCTTCGGCTTTCAGTTCTATAGCCTCGTTAATAAAGAACACAACAGGTACGGAGGTACCCGAATTGTTTACAAAGTTACCCCGTAATACCAGCGCTGTATCTCCTCTTGTATTACCCAGTTTCAGTTCTACTTCTATTTCTTCATATCTGCCGGGCAATAATGGAATGGTGCCAAGCTGTGCTACCGTACCCATCAGGTCAATGCGGCGGCCTACATTTGTTTCAATTTCTGTTTCGCTGTCATCTTTTTCCACTTCCAGTTCTACTTCTTCAACAAATGCGGAGCCACTAACCCAGCTTAATGCAGCTGTCTCTGTTCGTCCGCTAAGTGATACTGCCTGGTTTTGTGAACGTAGTTGAATAGATACACTGCCATTATCATCCTTTTTTTTACAGGAACTTATAGTTGCAATTGACATCAACAAAAAAAGAAATCCATACGTTTGTTTCATAATCTGTGCTTTTTAATTCAGGTAAAATAAAAAATTGAAAAAAGATACAATCAGCATTTTTTTAAAATACTCATATTGAGTGGCCACTGCCAACAGATATGTAACCTGCCGTTGTAAGTTTTTTTGCTGACTGTTGTATTACATTAACAAGTTTTATGCCGAAATTAAACCTGCTGCTGAACCGAAGGGCTGTAATATTTTTGCAGCAAGAGGTACCGGATTTCCTATGGATTATGGATAAGGAGAGAAACTGTGAAAAAAAATAAAACCTATCTATTTGCTATTGTAAGTCAACCTTAATAATTAACTTTAATTAAAGCCTGGTAATTGTTCAGGGCTTATGAACCTCTAACCACCCGCCAGCAACAAGCCCTCTATGTGAACAGTAATTGTAAATTAAATTGACATCTGATACTACATGGCAGCATTGACACTAATTGAAATTGAAGCATTCACAAAAAATTTCAGCAGCAGAACAATAAAAAGGAAAACAAATCTTTTAACTGCGGGAAAAATTGCTGGAGAAGTTTACTTCATTAAAAGTGGATGCATCAGATTATTCTATGAGGTAGACGGGGAAGATATTTCAGCTTACTTTTTCACAGAAAAAATGTTTGCAGGTGCTTACGACAGTTTTATTTCTCAAAAGCCGAGCAGACACCATATAGAAACGATTGAAGATTCAGAAGTGTTAGCCATAAGCTACAAGGATTTTACTCAGTTATTAAAATGTAATCCACACTTCAATGAGTTAGTGAGGAAAATTGTAGAACAACGATTTGTGGCACTGCATGATTTATTTACTTCACAGATTCTTGACAGCCCCGAAGTTCGCTATATTAAACTTCAACAAGAACGGCCAGATTTAATTAACAGGATTCCACAACATCAAATTGCAACATATCTGGGTATAACACCCGTTTCATTAAGCCGAATAAGAAACAGAATAGTTAAAAAGTAGCGTCTTCACTTCTTATCTTTTGTTATCGTTTTAAACTTTTAGGTTAATCTACCTTTGTTTCATCAAACAATTAAAATTCAAAAAGATGGAACATGTTAAAGGCATATTACCAACTTACAGCAATGTAACAAAAACGGTTAAACTGAAAGGTAAAGACGTTAAAATCCACGGACTATGTACCGGCAGTGTGGCAGTAAAATCTAATTTCAGAAAGAAAAAAGGTGTAGGTCCATTAGCCAAACTCAATATTATTTTTGATAAAACCTTTACCAACTATTTGCCTATTTGGGTTTGGGTTATTGAACATCCTGACGGCCTTATTGTTATTGACACCGGAGAAAATACCGGAATAACTGACCTTGATAGCTACCTGCAAAAGGAAACCTGGTTTTTGCGTTTTCAATTTAAAAACGCTGCAAAATTTCAAATACAGGAATGCCAGGAATTAAACCATCAATTTGCAACTGTTAATTTAAATATTCATGATGTTAAGCTGGTGGCTTTAACACATCTTCACCTTGACCATACAGACGGCCTGAAGTTTTTTCCAAAGCAGGAAATACTGGTGGGAGCTTTTGAATATAAATATGCTCAAAGTAATATGCCCAGTACCTATCCCCACTGGTTCAAACCCAACAGAGTGACTTATCAGAACAATAAAATCGAAATCTTTAATCAGGCATATCCCATTACCCAAAGTGAGGATTTATTATACATACCAACACCGGGGCATACTATGGGCCATAGCTCCATACTTTTTAAAACAGATAACTTTGATATTCTTTTTTCCGGTGACACATCTTACAACCAGCAACAGGTAATAATGAATGAAGCAGCAGGTGTGAATGCTGATTATAAATTAACAGCTAAGACCTACAAAAATATTATTGACTACAGCAGATTACGGAAAACAATCTATTTACCCACACATGACGAAAACTCGGGTCAAAGACTTTTAAGCAATACTTTTCTATTTTAAAAAAGAATGACAGCCAGTTATAAGAACTGTGCATAAAACAAAAGGGTATAATTGCTTTTATTGCAAACCTTAAAACAGGTATCGTTATAAATAAAGTAATAATAAATTGAAATATCTGCATAGGTTTTACGGAAATAAATAAAAACTTGGAAAAGATTACTTTACGCTGGGTAAGATTAATCTCCGGGCAGCTAAGGAATGTCTCTTTTTGAATATCAGGTTTGGAATGTATGGTATTCGTATATTTATACAAATCTGGCAAATAAGCAGTTTTAAGAATTCAATCCTAATTTTAATCACTTTGAAATCCTACAGCGTGTAAAAATGAAAAGAATATCAATCCTTTTTATATTAACTGTTACAATCAGGTTTAACTATGTGATTGCTCAGGAACATACAAAGCAAAGAATTGATTTTTCAGGTGTGAATGCGTTTTGGAG